>JANNRD010000310.1:0-3439 GCA_031401095.1 Acidobacteriota bacterium | reverse complement strand
ATCGCCGTGGATGTGGCAACGCCTCGGTGTGCGGCCCGACGTGGTCGCGTTCGGCAAGAAGACGCAGATTTGCGGCCTGTATGCGGGTCCGCGCGTCGAAATGTTTTGACTTAGGGTGCGCGCACCTGCGCCCAATGCAGGCGGTTCGTTGAGAGATAATGCCTCTGCAGCAGGTCGATCTATTAAGGAGTCTGTCATGTCCGAACTGTTGAGTAGTTGCTTGAGTGCGAGGGATCTTCAAAGCCCGCTAGACGCCGTCGATGCCGCGAGACTCGCGGCGGAGATCGGGGCGCTCAGTGGTTGCCAGGTCTACCCGCGATCGATTGCCGCACTTGATCAGACAGTCTTCTTTCTTTGCCGACGTGATCGTCAGAAGATGCTTGGAACCCTCTCGTCGAATGAGGTTCCTCGAGGACTGACGGGAGTCTCGATAAAGTTGAGTACTGACGGAAAGCAACTCAACCTGTTACTCACGGAGACGAGTGCCGAGAATGCGGCCGCAATGCGGAGGCTTTTCTCGTTTCTTGTGCCAATGCCGCTCGGTTTGGAGAAATCTGCCGGGTGCGGGGATCGGCTTGGCCTGGCGACGCCGGGCCATATTCGTGCCATTCGGCACTCATCGATGGCGCCGATCCTCGCGCAACAGTCGATGCGCGAGAACGCCCGAACCGGTCGAACACCACAGGAAGTCATGGATGACGCGCTTTGGGGAGTCTTCGAGGAAGGTTGGCGTGAGGGTTTCGGCGCTGACGCCGATCATCTCAAGAGCACCGATGACATCGATGTTTGCGCAGCTGCCGGATACACCTTTTACACGATTGATCCGGGTGAGCACGTCGATGATGAGGCGAACTCGGCGCCGATTGAGACTCTTCGCGTGAAGGTGGCTGAATTGCCGTGGAAGGATCTCGATTCGAGCTGGCAAGCGACCAGCTCACAGTTGACTGGACGCCCCGTGAATCTGGGCTCGTTGACACTCGATATCAGTGAGGAAGACCTGCTGCGCGCAACCGCAAAGTACGGACGTGTCGTCGCGCATACGGTCAGGATGTTTCGACATCTGGCAAGGGTCATGGGGCATCGTCCGTTCGAATTGGAGATGAGTGTCGATGAGACTGAAACGGTGACGACGCTTGCGGAGCACGTCTACATCGCGCACGAATTGAAGAGGCTTGGTGTCAAATGGGTGAGCCTCGCGCCGAGGTATGTCGGCGATTTCGAAAAAGGCGTCGACTACATTGGCGATCTCGGCGAATTCGAGAAGTCATTTGCATCTCACCTCGCGGTCGCGAGAGCGTTCGGTCCTTACAAGTTGAGTCTTCACTCCGGATCAGACAAGTTCAGCATCTACCCCATCGCCTCGCGTCTTGCCGGCGATTTGGTTCATCTCAAGACCGCGGGCACAAGCTATCTTGAGGCATTGCGCGCCATCGGCCAGGTCAATCCCCAGCTTTTCCGCGGGATTGTGGCGTTCGCAAGAGATCGATATCCGATCGATCGGGCGACCTATCATGTCTCAGCGGAAGTCGCGAAGATGCCGGACATTGGGACATGGCCCGATGGGGAATTGACAGCGCTCCTTGATGACTTCCACGCGCGCGAGATCCTCCACGTGACATTTGGCTCGGTCCTTCATGACCCGGCCTTTCGCCAACCGTTCTTTGAGAGCCTCGAGCAAAACGAGGAGATCTACGCGGGCATGCTTGAAACCCATTTCGATCGTCACCTTGCACCCTTCGGTGAGACGACCGTCGCGATCGCAGACTAGCGAGAATATCTGAATGAATACCGGAGACGTCGGAAGACTCTATGATTTCACTGGAAGGACTGTCCTGGTCACCGGGGGCACGGGGGTCCTGTGTGGCGCAATCGCACGCGGCTTGAGTGGATGCGGAGCCAATGTCGCTATCCTCGCGCGCAATCCGGCGAAGGGAGCCGCGGTGGTCTCTGCCATGCCAGGTCCCGGCCGCGCGGTGGTTATTGAGGGTGATGTCCTCAAAAAGGAGTCACTGGAAAGGGCGGCCGAGCAAGTTGTCGAACGGTTTGGCCGGATCGACGGCCTGGTCAATGGCGCTGGGGGCAACAGCCCTCAGGCAACGACCCGCGCTGACCAGACCTTCTTCGATTTGCCGGAGGAAGGGATGCGGGATGCTCTCGACCTCAATCTTCTTGGGACGATTCTGCCATCGCAGGCGGTTGGCCGGGTCATGGCTCGTCAGGGCGAGGGCGTGATTTTGAACGTTTCTTCAGTCAGCGCCATTCGACCGTTGACAAGGGTCATCACGTATTCGGCCGCCAAGTCAGGGATCGACAACTTTACGCGATGGCTTTCGGTGTACCTCGCCCGTGACTACTCTCCACGTCTTCGGGTCAACGCGATCGCACCGGGTTTCTTTGTCACGGAACAAAATCGCAACCTCGTCATCGATGCGGAGAGTGGTCAGCCGACGCCTCGTGGTGAGAGCATCCTCGCGCACACCCCGATGGGCCGCTTTGGATTGCCCGAAGAGCTTATCGGCCCTGCGCTTTGGCTGCTTTCGCCGGCGTCCGCTTTTGTGACTGGGGTCGTCGTCCCCATCGACGGAGGATTCTCAGCCTTCACAGGTGTGTGAGGGCTGCACGGAGGTGTCTCATGGTGGCTGGCAGAGGTTACGACAACGCCTTTCTCTCCGAGGAAGAGATCCGCGGGTTGATGACTATGGCTCTCTCCGAAGCCAGGTTGAGTGGGAAACGTGTCGTCGTCATCATTCCTGATGGGACAAGGAGCGCGCCGATTCCCCAGATGTTTCGCCTGTTTTACGAGTTCCTCGCTGAGCAGACCGCAACGCTCGATTTCCTCATCGCGCTCGGAACGCACCAGGCCATGAGTGAAGATGCGATCGCCAGGCTGGTCGGAGCGACTGCGGCTGAACGAATTGAGAAGTACCCGCGCGCGCGCATCTTCAACCACCGGTGGGACCTCCCAGAGACATTCGTGACGCTTGGCCAGATATCAGGTGATGAGATCTCGCAGATAACGAACGGTCTTTTGTCCACGCCGGTCGATGTCCGCCTCAACCGGTTGGTTCTCGACTATGACCAGATCATCATCTGCGGCCCGACTTTTCCACACGAGGTCGTGGGATTCTCCGGTGGTAACAAGTACTTCTTTCCTGGCATTGGCGGTGCCGAGGTCATCAATTTCTCTCATTGGCTTGGCGCTCTCATCACGAGCTATGACGTCATTGGTACGAAATACACCCCAGTTCGTGGGGTCATTGACAAGGCCGCTTCGATGATCAGGGTCCCCAAGCTCTGCTTTAGCCTGGTGGTCAAGGGCGAGGGACTTGCAGGACTCTTCATTGGAAGCCCGGAGGACGCATACGAAGCGGCGGCTGAGCTCTCCTCGAAGCTGCACATCAACTGGATAGCGCGGCCCTTCGCGCGCGTGCTCTCGGTC
>JANNRD010000309.1:0-4606 GCA_031401095.1 Acidobacteriota bacterium | reverse complement strand
GTCGTCAGCGGCAGTACGATATTTGCAGGGAGTGACGCCGCGGGTGTCTTTGCCTCGACTGACAATGGCTCAACATGGACTGAGCGCGGGCTCCCCCAAACGACCGTCTACGCCCTCGCGTCAGCCGGTGGCGGAACGGTCCTTGCCGGCACATACAACAGTATCTTCCGGACGACCGATGGAGGGGTCAACTGGACCCGGATCAGCAGCGGGCTCTCGAACCTCTGGGTCTACTCTGTCGTCGTCAATGGAACATCAATCTTCACCGGCACGGACGACGGTGTCTATCGGTCGACGGACAATGCCTCGAGCTGGGTACGGGCTGGTCTCAAGGATCAGGTAGTCTCGGTGGTTGCGACGGCCGGCAGTGCGGTTCTTGCCGGGTTGGCAGGCGGCCGGACCTACCGGTCGACGGACAATGGCTCCAGCTGGACGGAAATCAGCACCTTCTTCGAGTTTTCGCAGTTGACCGGGGTCGCCGCGGTGGGCAACGGGCATCTGGCGGCGACCGAGGGCGGGCTCTTCCGATCCACTGATCAGGGGGCGAACTGGGTGAGTTTTGGAGCCGGGTTGCCCGAGAACCAGGGATTCCCTGAGCCACTTTATGGTATTACCGCGAACAGCACGTCGATCTTCACTGGAACCTTCAGTGCCGGTGTCTATCGGTCGAGCGATGGCGGCGCGAATTGGGCCAGGTCAAGCAGTGGATTGCCGCTCGAGACCAACGCTAATCTTCCGGTGACGTTCCTCGCAGGCGGCAACAACGTCGTCTTTGCGGGAACCCAGGGTGGCCTTTTTCGCTCGACGGATAATGCCGCGAACTGGACCCCATCGAGCAATGGTCTTGGCGGAGCCTTCGTCAGGTCCGTCGCCTACAGCGGCAACGCGTTTTTTGCGGGCACATCCGGCAAGGGCGTCTTCCGGTCGACCGACAACGGGGCCAACTGGACGCCAAGCGGCCTGTCCGATGTCCTCCGGATCCTTGGCCTGGTCGGGAATGGCAGCACCATCGTTGCCGGCACCACCGAGGGCGCTTTTGTGCTGGCCGAGGCAGCGCTGGCGTGGACCGAGAGCAACTCCGGTCTGGCGAATAGATTTGTGAACGCAGCAATTTATGACACAGCCGCTTTCATTGTCGGCACAAACACCGGCGGCGCTTATCGTTCGACCGACGACGGAAAAAACTGGGCTGCCGCGAACAGTGGTCTGCCGCCGGCAGCCAATGTCCGCGCCCTGGCCAGGACATCGGCTGGTGCTTTTGCGGGCATCCCCGGATCAGGTGTCTACTTCTCGTCCGATCAGGGACAAACCTGGGCGGCGAGAATCAATGGTCTGACTAACAATCAGGTCAATGCGCTCGCAGTCGATGGAACGACCCTATATGCGGGCACCGAGGGTGGTGTCTTTCGCTCAACCGATGGAGGCCAGTCATGGTCCGCCATCATCAATGGGTTGACGCGGCTCCGTGTCCTCGCGCTGACGGCGGGTGCAGCGGGCATTCTGGCGGGCACCGACACCGGCATCTTCCGTTTCAATACCCAAAGTACGACCTGGTCCGTAGTCAATACCGGATTGGGCGATCTCTACATCGTCTCGCTGGGCGCCGCGCCCGATGGAACGACCTTGCTCGCCGGAACTGCAAGCGGGCTCTTCCGTTCGACCAACCAGGGTCAGAACTGGACGCGCGTCGATCGTGGAATTTCCGAACGGGTAGTTGTCCTGAACATCCTTGCCGCGGGAAACAAGCTGCTCGCGGGAACGGTCAACGGATTCTATATCTCGGATGACAACGGCCTCAGCTGGGTCGTTAATAACACGGGGCTACTTAATCCACAGGTCAGCGCACTCGCATTCAGGGGCAGTCTGTTAATCGCAGGAACGCGCAATTCAGGGGTCTTTGTCAGTCAGATTCCCGACGTCATCCCGAACCATCCTCCCGCGCTCACGTTCTCGTGTCAGCCTGAGCTGGCGACTTCAGTCGGCGGATCGGTCAATTGCACTGTCTCGAGGAGCGATCCGGACGCGGGTCAGACGACGACTCTGACCGCAGGCGGGATCCTGCAGGGTGCGCAGTTCAATCCAGCAACCGGCGCATTTAGCTGGACCCCGACCGCAGAACAGCACGGTGTCAGCTTCGTGACGTTCACTGCGACCGACAACGGCAACCCACGATTGGCGAGCAGTCGCGATCTGACGGTCACGGTCAACAGCACGGTGCCCCAGTTGTCGAGTCTCAATCCGAACTCGAGACCATCAGCGACGGCCAGCTTTAACGTGACGGTCAACGGGGCCGGCTTTGTTTCCGGCTCCAGGGTGCGCTGGAACGGGACGAACCGAGACACCAGTTTCATCAGCGCCAATCAGTTGCTAGCGACCATCCCGGCCGCGGATGTCGCCGCTCAAGGGACCGCCTCGGTGACTGTTTCCAATCCAGTTCCCGGTGGAGGCATCTCGAACGCGCTGACGTTCACCATTTCAGCGGCCTGCAGCTACTCAATCGGGTCGACGAACCAGTCGTTTAGCGGCGTTGGTGGAAACGGCACGGTCACGATCACAACCGCCACTGGTTGCCCGTGGACAGCGGCGAGCAACGCGCCGTGGCTCTCGATCCCGGGCACCTCAGCGGGCAATGGCAATGGCTCGATCAACTACACTGTCGCGGTCAACTCGACCGGAGCTACTCGCAGCGGGACACTGACCGTCGCCGGGCTGACCTTTACTGTCAATCAGGCGGCAAATTCTGAGATCAGTGTCGACGACGGTACGTTTGAACAAACCCTCGGGGTCCAGGGTGGCGGCACTGTCGGCGCCGTCAATCGGCTGACACCGGCAACGTATCCAGCGACCCTCAACGGGATCTCGATCGCTTTCCCAACCGGCCAGGGCGTAACCAACGGAAAGGCGTTTACCCTTCTCTATGGCAGCATTGCGACCGCGCAGACGAACGTCAACACAGTCACGCTTCAGACGCTCAACGCGACGGTTCAGGCGGTGGGGAGCTTCTTTGTCTACACTATCCCGGATTTGACGATCAGTTCCGGTGATTTCCTCGTCGGATTCCGGATGGTCCACGGCGCCAACGAAGGGCCGCTCAACAACGACAGGAGTTCCGGGTCGCGACGGCGCTCGTTCTTCCAGGCCAATGGAAGCGACTTCGCTCCGATTGACAATGTCGCTGGTCTCGAGGGGAACCTTGGTGTCCGCGCGAGAACCTCGATCGGTTGCACACCCAACATCGCAACCACGAGTCAGGCGATTGCCGCCTCCGGTGGGACCGGCTCGGTCGGCGTCACCAGCGCGACGGGTTGCACCTGGTCGGCGTTCAGCAACGTTTCGTGGATGACCCTGACCAGCGGCGCGACCGGCACAGGCAACACGAACGCGAGCTACTCCGTCGCCATCAACCTGACCACGAGCGCGCGGACGGGAACCCTGGCAATCGCTGGCCGCACGTTTACCGTGACGCAGGCTGCAGGCCAACCGGAACTGGCTTTGGATGATGGCGAGGCAGACCAGGTCTTTGGTGTCACGGGTGGGGGTATTGTCGGCGCGGTCAATCGCTTCACGCCACCGCTCTATCCACTGACATTCACCGGGATTTCGATCTTCATCCCGAGTGCGATCCCGACGGGACGCGTGTTGACACTGCTTGTCGGCACCGTCGCGAGCAGCGCGACAAACCTCAATGCAGTCACGTTCCAGGAGATCGCGACAACGGTTCAGTCACCCACCGGCTCGTTTCGCACCTACACGATCCCGAATACGACGGTCAATTCCGGCGATATCGTGCTCGGTTTCAGGATGCAACACAGCGCGACTGAAGCTCCGGTCCTGAATGACCGGGATGCTCCCCTCGCAAAGCGCTCGTATTATCAAGGCGGTGGAAACTTCGTTCTGATAGGCGATTTTCCGGGTTTTGATGGCAACTTCCTGATTCGCGCGCGCGTCAACCCACCGGCGAGTTTTGGTGAGGAAACGGCGCCCCTGACAACGACGGCGCCGCAGGGCTCGAACCGAAGCGATGTGATGCTCACTCCTCAGTTCGAGCCCCAGGCGGCGATCGAGTTGCGGAAGGATCTGGAAGCTGTTGGGGAGGGCGGTCTGCGGCTCGACCCGGAATCAAGGCGAGCTATTGACCCACGGAGCGATCGGCGCGGCCCGCGGCAGTCGATACCATCACGAATAACGGGACAAGATCGGGAGAACTAGCTGCGTGAGCTGCGCGATTTACCAAATCGCGCTACATCGGCGGAGCGAGCGGATCGAGTAGCGTGATTTGGCAAATCGCGCGACACCCGACCTCAGCGTAATCGCAGGAGCCAGCCGCGTGAGTTGCCGCCTCTTCGCCCAGCGGCATTTCGTATGTTAGATTCAGTTTCGCGGCAAAGATCGAGCAAGCGCGACTGGGGTGCGTTTTGATTACCAGCACAATAGACCGTCTGCACGAGTTGCAGCAGACCATCGAGAGTGTCATCCGCGGCAAGAGCGAGGCGGTCAGGCTTGCCATCGTCTCACTCCTGTCCGGTGGACATCTCCTTGTCGAAGACGTGCCCGGTGTCGGTAAGACCACCCTCGCCCAGACAATCGCACGCTGTCTCGCCGGCAG
>JANNRD010000308.1:0-1604 GCA_031401095.1 Acidobacteriota bacterium | reverse complement strand
GATCTGCTTCACGAAGAAGCCGAAGGCGATGAAGATGCCGGCGAAGCCGACCCCGAGGATGACCACCAAGAAGCTCGACGAACATACCAGGCCCATTGGACAGTTCGGCACCTCACCGAATCTGGCGATGCCTGGCAAGTTAGACAGCTATCTCGGATTGAGTCTCAAGGAGCGTTATCTGATCGAGAGCGAACTCGGGCACGGGGGGATCGGCGTTGTCTACCTCGCCCGGGATACACAACTGCTTGGACGACCCGTCGTCATCAAGGTATTGCTCGAAGAAGCGCAGGCTTCGATGAACAATCCCTGGTTCCGCCGGAAGTTTGAGCAGGAGATCGAAGCCCTCGTCCGTCTCGATCATCCCGGTGTCGTCAACGTGCTGGATGCGGGGGCGATGCCCGACGGCAAGCCGTTCTTTGTCATGCAATATGTCGAAGGGACCAACCTGCGCGTCATGATGGGCAGCCAGCCAATGCCGCTCGAGAGGGTCGCCGAGATTGTTCGTCAGCTTGGTCAAGCGTTAAGCGCGATTCATGACAAAGGCATCGTCCATCGCGATCTCAAGCCCGAGAACATCATGATCCAGAGCCTGAGCGACGATCAGCTTCAGGTGAAGATCATCGATTTCGGAATCGCTACTGTCAAAGACTCGCAGGTTTCCGGACAGGGTGAGAAGACAAAAGTCGCCGGGGCCCTGCCCTACATGGCACCAGAGCAGCTTCGCGGAACGCCCGAGGCGGCAAGCGACCTCTGGTCGCTGGCTGTCTGTGCGTACGAGATGCTCACCGCCCGCTTGCCTTTTTATGCCGAGACCCTGGTCCACCTCTACGAACTGCAGGCAGTCGGCGTCGGAGCGAAACCTTCGGAGTTGCGACCCGATCTGCCTCGGGCCGCCGAGACTGAGCTTCTGAAGGCTCTCTCCTACAAGGTTGAGGATCGGCACGCGCGCGCGCGCGACTTCGGTGAGGCGCTGTCACGAGCGATCAGTGCCAATAGCCGGGTTCCACATTCAGCAACACCTGGCCCCGCTTCGGCCCCGACAGAGACGACATCGCTTGCGCCTGAGATCGCGCATGTCCTGTTCATGGATATTGTTGGCTATTCGAAGTTGCCGATGGATGAACAGGCGACGCGGCTCAATCAGCTCTCAGAAATTGTCCGTAAAACCGCGTCCTTCGATCGCGCTCAGCGGAAGGACCGGGTTCTGAGTTTGCCAACGGGAGACGGGATGGCGCTTGTCTTCTTCGGCGACCCGTCTGTGCCAGTCGATTGCGCGATCGAAATGACGCGTGTTCTCAAGACGCGATCCGATCTTCCTTTGCGGATTGGTATTCACAGCGGACCCGTCTACCGCGTCGCCGACATCAACCTCAACCGCAACGTCGCTGGTGGCGGGATCAATCTGGCGCAGCGAGTCATGGACTGTGGCGACGCAGGGCACATTCTCGTGTCAAGTACGTTCGCCGAGATGCTTCGCGAGTTAGGACGTCCGGCTGAGACCCTGCGCGACCTTGGTGAGCACGAGGTCAAACACGGTCTTCGGGTTCACCTCTTCAATCTGGTAACAGGTCAGACGGGCAACCCCAACGTCCCAGAGAAACTGC
>JANNRD010000307.1:0-11935 GCA_031401095.1 Acidobacteriota bacterium | reverse complement strand
TTGACGCCTCAGGGCGCGGGCAGCTTTTCGAGCGTCGACCAGGTCAGTCGATCGAAAGACCCCAGGCAAGAGGAACTCGGCTCTTCGGTTGTAAGGTGCACCTCAGAGGCGTCAAGGGACTTGGTGATGCCGGTGAGCTCTACTTCTTCCGCGAGGGATACGGCGGATTGTTGGAAGTCGAGCCGGACAGACTTGGCTCTCGCAGTAACCTGTGCTTTCTGACCAATGAATCCACGCTCAAAGCCGCGAAGGGTGATCGGGAACGTCTGCTTGAGTTGACTTTGCTGACCAATCCATCTGCGCGAAGCCGACTGCAGGACGCCGTTTTTGCCGACGGCTGGCTGGGGGCGGGGCCGATCGTTTACGGTCAACGGTCCGGAGTGCCGGGCGTGATCGCAATCGGAGATGCCGGCGCATTCATCGATCCTTTTACAGGCAGTGGAATCCTGCTCGCGCTTTCGAGCGCCGAACTAGCCGCCTCGAGCGTCAGTGACGCGTTCGAGGCCGACGAGATGCGACCGGATTTGATCGCGAGGCGCTACCGGCAAAGGCACCGCGATTCCATCGGCTGGCGCTTTCGAAGCAGTCAAATGATTCGTCGGCTCGCGCTTTCACCTTTAGGGCGAAAGCTGCTGGTGCCGCTTGTGACGAGGCACGAAGGGCTGACACGGTTGCTTGCGCAGAGTACGAGAGCGAGGCGGATAGCGACGCTAGTGCCGGGTGAAGAATGAGTTAAGCTGCCGCACGTGTCGGTTGATTTAGCCAGAAAAGTAGATTAGCATCCTCAGCGGTTGATCGACTTGAGAATTGCCCGTTTGAAGCGCAGTGGTGCGTTTATCAGGCGCGCGATGTGGTTACGATGTAACCTCTTCGTTCTGATTCTATCGCGATTTGAGTTGAAGATGCAGTGACGTAACTGCGTCTCGCGTCGTTGGACTCATCTGGCAACCCGACATGACCGTCAACTGCCCACAGTGTAAGGCCCCACAACCACGCTCGGGGAGCAGATTCTGCAATCAGTGCGGTGCGGAGTTGCGTCCGCCCGAAAGCCCCGGCGCTCAGCAAAGCAATATGCAGCAGCCGGTGCCCCCGAAGCGCGAGCCAGCCGAGACTACCTTCTCCAGGGATGAGGTGAAGGCGCCTCAAGCGACATTGCTATCTGGCAAGGCGATGGTTCGCATTCTGCTGCGCGATGGAGGAGTCATTGAGCGCGAGCTGATCGAAGGGGAGACCAGGATCGGCAAGGGACCGCTCAACGACATCATCCTCGAGGACCCTGCCGTCTCCACTTCGCACGCGCTCATTCATTGGGACGGCGGAGCGTACGCTGTGACTGATCTTGGAAGTCGCAACGGCACTCTCGTCAATGACATCCGCCTCACCGAGCCACAAAAACTTGACCAGGGCGACAGGATCAAGATGGGCCGGTGCACACTCACTTTTCGCGCTGGTGAGAACAGCTCGACCGTCATCCTTTCCCATTCACCGGATGCAGTTCAACAGGTTCGCACTCAGCAGCAAGTGACTGAGGATGAGCTCGCGGCTGCTGTCATCGCGGCGGGCCTCCTTGATGCCGAGGCAGTGGCACGTCTGCGCGGAGCTGGGGCGAGGGGACGACGGCTGTTTCGATCTCTCATCGAGGACCACAACGTCAGCGACCTCGAGTTGCGTGATGTCATGAGCAGCAGGTTCGGCATTCCAATCTCTGAAATGAACGGGCTTGCGGTCGACAAGGATGTCGCTGCTGGGCTCGCGGCGCGCGCCATGCGTGAGCACCTGATTTTTCCGGCAGCGAGTCCATCCAATCAAGTGTTGCTGGTCATGGCAGATCCCACCGACACGGCCCGGCTGGAGCGTGTCAAGACCCTTGCGGGACGGCCGGTCGAGGTGCGACTCGCCGCAGCGACGCAGATCGCGGCACAGCTCGATCAACTCTATGCTTCGCGTCTGATCGGAGTTCTACCTTCAGGCGAGAAGATCGAAGCGCTCATGACTCTGCCTGAGATGGAGATTGGCAAGGCGTCACACAACCACATCATTCTGACTCATCCGACCGTGAGCAATACTCACGCAGTGATCATGGCGCGTAACGGCGGCCACAGCATCGTCGATCTGGGGAGCAGCAACGGCACTTTTGTCAACGGGACGCGTCTCGCCGATGAGGCGCACACTTTGCAGCACGGAGACAAGATTCAGATAGCCGAGGTGGTCCTCACCTTCCGCAATCCAGCGGAAACGACCGAGAGCAAGACAGCGCGTCTCTCACCGGAGATTCTAGAAGAGATTCGCCGGCGTGCGGGGCTTGGGCTTCCGATCGCGGCCGCTGCGGCTGTTGGTGTCGTCGCGGCCGAGGCTGCGGGCCCGGGCGAGAAGAAGAAGAAGAAGGGGAAAGAGAAGGAGAAGGATGACCGGTTGAAGGCGGCTCTGGTCAACTCAATGAGCCGGCTCGTCGCGACGGTGGTTGGCTCAGTCCTGACCGTGGTCGGGACGATCTATCTGCTGAAGAGCCCAATGATGACTGGTGGAGGCTCCGGAGGCGGCGGCGGTGCAGGGCAGTCGAAGTCGAGGCTGGCTCCGCCGGGGACGTTCACCGCTTTCGGTGGGGGCACCTTCGAGGCCTCGGGCGTGGCTTGGATTGAAGACACGAGTACCGTTTTGATCATCGATGATGGGCGGCCGAATGAGTTACTGCTCATGACGGTCGATCAGAACGGTAAGCAGGTCGGGCCGTTAAGCCCGATTCCTTATTCGGGCGAGATGATTGATCCAGAGGCCGTGACGGTGAACCAGGATGGGACCTGGCTTTACATCATCGGCTCGCAGGGCGATCCGAGGGAGGGTCCGAAAAACGCGCTCATTCGACTCAGTTATGACCGCCAGACAAAGAGCATCCGTGGTAATCCCGATGTGATACCCGATCTCCGCAGTTTTCTGCTTGCGGAGGTGCCCGAGTTGCGCGCGGAGGGGCAGAAACCTGGCGCTAAGGGCGGTCTTAACATTGAGGGCCTTGCCTGGGATCCAATCAACAATCGTTTGTTGATTGGTCTGCGATCCCCTTTGATCAATGGTCAAGCGGTCATCGTGCCGCTCAAGTTTAAGGATACGCTTGGCCCGTTCGCGACCTCGAATCTGCAATTGGCGAACCCAAGGCTCATCCAGTTGGGCCTTGAGGGACAGGGGATTCGTGATCTCGCCTACGATAAGCATTTGAAGGCATTCCTGATCATCTCAGGTGCCACCGAACTGACTGAGAGGACTGATTTCGGGTTGTGGGAGTGGAATGGCGACGCCGATCAAGCAAGAATCGAATCGCACCCACGGCACGAGCGCACTCTGGACGAACGGGCGAAGCCCGAGGGTGTCACCAACGTCACGGTTAATGGCAAGAGTTTTGTTCTTGTCGTCTGCGATGCGAGCGGTTACCTGAAGCTCGACTACGTCGATGGACGATAGGCGGTGCAGCCACCAGGTCACTTCATAAGGGGGTTTGTATGTCGAGTCGGAACTATCGAGTTGCCTTTGCGCTCATCGCGTTTCTCGTTTGCGGGGGGCTGAGTCTGTCCACCGCGACGCGGGTCGAAGGCGTCCAAAAAAAGGAAAAGGAAAAGGAAAAGAAGAGCAAGAAGAGCAAGAAGAGTGGAACTGCGGTCTCGAGCGCGCCGACGACGATCGGTACGCCGGCGCTTTGGGAGGATCGCGGAGCTATTGCCAGTCTCGATCTTCTGCTTGGAATCGGGAGTGAGGAAGGGAAACCGAAGCCACCTTTCACTTTCGACAAGGAAGACGTCACCGGGACCAACCCGAAGATCAAGGTCATCGACGCCAATGGCGTCAAATGGAACATCAAGTTCGACGAGGAAGTGCACGCTGAGGTGGCTGCGAGTCGTATCGTCTGGGCGGCCGGTTATTTGGTCGAAGAGAGTTACTTTGTTCCGTCGGGCCGTGCTGAGGGAGTGACCGGACTCGGGCGTGCGAAGAAGTTCGTCAACACTGACGGTTCGTTTACGAACGGAATGTTTGAGAAGCGACCCGAGAACATCGCGCGGCGCGGGAATTTCTGGACCTGGGAATCGAATCCATTCCAAGGCACGAAGGAATTGTCGGGTCTGGCGATTCTCAATGCGCTGCTCAGTAATTGGGATGCCAAATCAACGAATAACAACGTGCTTGGGATGTACGATGAGGACGGGAAGACAGTCAAGGAGTGGTATCTGGTTGCTGACTGGGGCGCAGCGTTTGGTAAGATGGGCAGCTTCATGTCGCATTCGAAGTGGGACCTGGATGCTTTCAACAAGCAGGCCTTTCTCGATAGGAGTTCGGGCAACCAGCTGAAGCTGCATTACACCGGGAAGATGGGGAGTGCTTTGACAACAGTGCCGATTGAGCACGCCCGCTGGTTTTCGGGGATTCTCGGTCAGTTGACGGACGAACAGCTGCGCGATGCCTTTCGTGCCGCAGGTGCGACCCCGGCCGAGACCGATGGGTTTGCGAGACGCCTGCGTGGCAAGATCAACGAGTTGAAGGCCGCCGTCGGTGGCTAGGAACGTGACCTCTTTGACTTGCTGCGTCGGGGTCGATCGGCACGATAATTCCCTTGAAGAAGAGGCGGCATTGTCCGGGTTCGGGCGATGGCGCCTTTTCCATTCGTGACCAGACCGCGCCGGGAGCAGACTCGCTACCACGCGCTGTAGCTGGCGGGTTCCTGGCCTTTATCCGAGACTGCCTTTATCCGAGACTGAATGATGAATGTCATTGTGCAGCCGAGAGATGGGATCGCGCCTTTGCTCGACGCGATCCGGGGTGCAGAGCGGACGATCGAGCTGACCATCTATCGCGCTGATCGACTTGAGATTGAGCAGGGACTGGTTGAGGCAGCGGACCGCGGTGTGCGAGTTCACGTTCTGACGACAACGACAAACCGTGACGACGCGAAGAACCTTCGCAAGCTTGAGGCCCGACTGAAGGCGACGAGGGTCCGGGTATCACAGACGGCGACGGATCTCGTTCGCTACCACAACAAAATGATGATCGTCGACCGACAGACGCTCTACCTCCTGACGTTCAACTTTAGTTTTCTCGATATTCACCACAGTCGAAGCATCGGAGTCGTCATCAGGGATCGGGCGACGGTTGAGGAGGCCGTTCGTCTCTTTGAGGCTGATGTCCAACAGTCAGCGGTCGGGGCGACAGAGAAGCTGATTGTCAGCCCCCTCAATTCGCGAGAACGGCTGACCGAGTACATCTTTAATGCGAAGAGACAACTGCTGATCTACGATGGTCGTTTGACCGATCCGCAGATGATTCGCCTCCTCGGGCAACGCGCGCGCGCTGGTGTTGATGTCAGGGTGATTGGTGAGATGGGCAAGCGTCGGAAGGAGATCGCATTGAGGTCGATGCCGGTGGTCAATCTGCACGCGCAGGCGATGATTCGGGACGGGGAATCGGTGTTTCTCGGCAGCCAGAGCCTGCGCAAGGCCGAACTCGACAACCGACGTGAGGTGGGCATCATCATCGAAGATCTGGAAGTTGTGAAGCATCTCTCTCTGATCTTCGAAATGGACTGGGGTGACATCGTCAACAAGTGAGAGGGAGTATGAGGGGCTTGCTGGTCGTATGTGGTCGGGTCTCGCTCGCGATTGGTCTGGCTGTGCTGACGAGCGCCGGGGCCCTGGGACCACTGCGGACCGCGACCTCAACGGAGTTGATCTTCGCGGTGATTGGGGACAGTGGAACCGGTGAGGAACCTCAGTACGCCATCGCTCGGCGGATGACCGTGGAAAAGGAGAAGACACCTTTCGACTTCGTCCTCATGCTCGGAGACAACATCTATGGTGGCGGCAAACCCCAATACTTCAAACCGAGGTTTGAGGAGCCTTACAAGAGCCTGCTCGGAGCGGGCGTGAAGTTCTATGCTGCGCTTGGAGATCACGATGCGCCGTACGCTGCGGAGCACTCGAGGTACGACAAGTTCAATATGGGTGGCCGCCGTTACTATTCGTTCACGAAGGGCGATGGTCTGATCGAGTTTTTCGCACTGGACACGAATGAAACGAGGACGGGCGAATTAGGAAGTAAGCAGTTGGCGTGGCTGGGAGAGGCGCTAAAGTCGTCGCAGGCGAAGTGGAAGGTTGCCTATCTTCACCATCCCATCTATTCGTCCGCGAAGATGCACCCGTAATATCTGTCACTTCGGGCGCAGATTGAACCGCTCTTCAACAGGAATGGGGTAAGTGCTGTCTTCGCGGGCCACGCTCACGTCTACGAAAGGCTCAAACCCCGGAAGGGTATCCAGTACTTCACTGCCGGTTCAGGCGGAAAATTGATGAAAGGAAACCTCAACCGGAAGAGCACGCTGACGGAGGCGGGAAACGATCAAGTACAGGTCTTTCTCATGGTCTCGGTCGACGAACACCGGATGAAGGTCAGGGCGATTGCAGCCGATGGAAAAGTAATCGATGAATCGACTACCGATTTGAAGACGGGGCCGGCCGCGCAATGAGATATCGGTTCGGAGAGCTGATGGAGATCTGAGGGCCGCCTGACGGATTCTTAGGGCGGATCGGTATGACCAGAGGCAATATAGGCGCCTGACCTCTATCAATTAGCAGTGCTCCTCGTCGCTCGAAGGCGGGGGGCATTTTTTTCGTTGGAGTGGGCGCCGGAGGTAAGGTCGTGGTAGAGGACAAGCGCGACCCTCCGCTTGCCGCCATCTATACTCGCCAGATAAAGACAAAAGCGGAACCGAAAGACCGCCTCTGTCGTATCCCAAAAAGACACGGCCCACCTGCGGCAAACGACCAATCTCAAAGGGCTACTAATTTTTTAGTTGACAAATCCCAAAACCGGCATTATGTTATCTGCGAATTCGTTAATAGTTCAGTTTCGCAGAGGGTTTTGGGAGTGGCTAGTAGCGAGTTTGGGTGGGGAAAAGTATTTCGGGAGGTGAAACGAGTGGCGCGTCGGAAATCACCAACGCTGACGGAGGTCGAGTTGGAGTTGATGGAAGTACTCTGGCGAAAGGGCGAGGCTTCGGTCGGTGAGATTGTTGAGGGTCTGCCCGAGGAGCGATTGGCATACAGCTCAGTTCTGACGGTCATGCGGATTCTCGAGCAGAAGGGCTATGTCACTCACGAGAAGGAAGGCCGCGCATTCATTTACCGTCCACTGGTTGACCAGCAGCAGGCGCGAAAGAATGTCGTCGGCTACCTTCTTAAGAAATTCTTCAATAATTCGCCGGAGCTGCTTGTCGTCAATCTGCTCGAGAACGAGGATTTGAGTGAGGGCGAGGTGGAGCGCCTCAAGCGGTTGATCGATGCTGCGCAGTAGTCGGCTGCGATCATGCTCGCCGCGGTCCCTCGCCATTGCTTCTGTGATTCGGAGGAAGAGATGGGTGACATCGTCGAAAACTATGACGCGTTGGCGCGTGTCGTTCTCCAGGCCCTGGTCAACAGTTTCTGGCCCGGCTTGATTCTGCTGGTTCTCGCCTGGCTCGCGTTGCGGCTCATTGGCCGCACAAGCGCGACGACGCGGCATGCCATCTGGGTGGTCTGTCTCTGTGCGATCGCGGCCCTCCCGTTCCGGCCCGCGCCGAAGAGCGCGGCACTCAATTCGAGGTCGCCTCTGGCGCCACCGATTGAGCAGTTTGAGCCGTCGCTCCATCCACTAGACGCCAGAATGGCAGACATCAGAGTCGCGCGGATCGCTGTCCCGGAAAACCAGGCATCGACGGGTCGCCAACGTCACGTTTCATTCGCTGAGCCTCCCAGATCGTCGGAAGGGTTGAGAGGTCAGGAAGTCCCGGGCAGGCCTCACAGCGCGGTGACCAGTGCCTCAATGACCGAAACGCGCGCGACCTCCCAACCAGGAGCCATTTCTCGGGCCATTGGCAATATCCTCAGTGGTCGAGTGCCGGCCATCCTCATCGGGATCTGGCTGCTTGTGGCTTCGATTCTCTCGGCTCGGATAGCCTGGAGCTATGTTTTTCTCTTTCGCATCAGACGGCGGCTCGGACTGGTGCCATCGGCTCACCGCGAGCGGGGAAGGAATCTCGCGGAGATATTTGGCATTCGCCGTCGCGTTCGGATTTTTACATCGCTGCTGGTCGGCGCGCCGATGACAATCGGGTGGCTGCGTCCCCTCGTTATTCTCCCTACCGATCTTTTGCGCACTTTGGGTGAGGAGGATCTGAACAGCATTCTCGCCCACGAGTTGGCTCACATAAAACGATGGGACTATCTCACCAATCTGGCACAGCGACTGGCGCAGGCTTTGTTGTTCTTCCATCCGGCGGTGTGGGTTATCGGCAGTCAGCTCTCTCTCGAACGCGAGCTGGCGTGTGATGACTGGGCCATCAAATTGACTGGTCAGCCGCGTCGCTACGCCAAGTGTCTGACGAGGATGGTCGAGACCATGAGCGGGGCGCGATCGTTCGCCGGGGCGACAGGAATGATCTTTGGCAAGCATGTTATCTCAAGGAGGATCGAAATGATTTTGAATCGTGAACGGAACTCGACAACCTCAGTCTCGAAGGTGACTCTCTACTCGGCAATCAGCTCGGCTGCGCTGGTGGTCGTTCTCGCGACCTTCATTTCGCCAGCTATTGCCATCCCCCTTGCTCCTTCGATAGATCTGGCCAGGTCGCAAGGACCGCGCGCGCAAGCGCCACGCTCCGAGGTACCAGTTGTCGCGCCTTCCGAAGGGACTGCTCCGATGGCACCGGCGCCACCTCTCGCGGCGCGTCTTGAGCCGACTAAGCCAACCGAGCTGCTTGCGGCCGAGTTGCCGCTGCTTCCCCTTGCGCCCGACGAGCCTGTCTTTGAGTTGCTGGAGACGATGCCGACAACGGCGATCGAGCCCGCCCGCCTCATGACCCCAATGGCCCCTCCTTTGCCACGCTCGGTTTCCTATCGGCCGGCTCGAGTCGGTCTACTTCGATCGGATGGGCTTGGGTCCGATGGTTTTGCTCCGATTGCAGTTCGAGATCCTTTCGTGCAGACGCCGCCTTCGCCACCCTCGCCACCTCTGGCGCCGGCGGCGCCGCGGGTCCGAACAGCCACGACGATGGGCTTTGACGAGAGGAACTCTCAGCCGGCGATTCCTGAGGCTGAGCTTCTGACGGTGCTGACCGATGTCGTCAAACGCGACGCTGATCCGAATGTACGCGCCGAGGCCTTGAGAGGCATCTACCGCTTCCGTAGCGATGCGGCTGTGGCTGCATTGCTCTCTCTTTATGACACGATTCCGGACGTCAAAACGAAAGGCGATGTCCTCAGTTATGTCATGCGGAGCGAAGGTGACAATTCGAAGGCCATCGCCAAGCTTCTGCAGATCGCGAGGACGGAGAAGGACGAGACTCTGAGAAGCCGTGCGCTAGGCCAATTGGCAAAGGTCAAAGGGGACGAAGGGGCAAATCATCTGATTGCGATCTATGATTCGCTTCAGGACCCCAAGGAGAAACAGACGGTCATCAGGTATCTCGGATACAACAAGAGCCGCAAGGCGGCTGACAAGCTGATCCAGATTGCAAAGAACGATACCGACCCGGCGGTGCGGCAGAGCGCAATCCGAAGCCTCTACGCGATTGATAACCGGCTCTACCTCAATCTCCGCGAAAGCGGTTTTGGGCCAGCCAACAAGATCAGCGAGGCCCTTCAGCTTAACGATCTCGCTCGTCTGAGGTTTGAACTCGACCGCGAGGCCGTTGTCATCGATCGCGAAGCGATCGAGCGGGGGATGTCAGAAGCTCGCCGGACAATGGAAGAGATGCAGCAACAGTTCCGCCTGCTTCCTGAGATCAAGGCAATACCCCAGCCGAAGGCGACTACCCGCATCAGGTAGGTGTGCCGCAGGAGTGAAGCTCAAGGCGAGGGCTCGGCTCCACCAGAGTACGAACCCTCGCCAACGGGTTCAGTAGATAACACAACATTTCCCGAGAGGGCATCATGATCGCATCCGAAAGCAGGATGCGCCTCACCCCTTTTTGCGCTCGGGTGTCCACCTCTTTGATGGCCGTCTCGTCGAAGAGAACTAGATGAAAGAGGCAGCCTTCACTTTCCAGGCGGACTATCACAGTCGCGGCAAGCGGGGCTTTCGCCAACGCGACAGCAGGGAGGGAAGTCATATGGCATTCAAATCACTGATCAACGGGGTGCTTATCCTGTCGGTTCTGGTCATTTCGGCGTTAGCGCAGACAGCGAGCCAGCGCAGCTATTCACGAGCGGATTTCGTCAGCATCGATGGTGGGAGCCTGTCGGACAGAATCGAGCGCGCGACCAGGCAATTCAGAGATTCGAAGGTGGGCGAGACCGTTTGGCTCGCTTACCACTTCCCGGTCAACGAAGCGATGTCGCTTGGCCCGTTGTCAGGTCCGTTCTCGGGCCAGTTGTCCGGGACGATCTACCGCGACGATGACGGCATCCGACTCGACCGTCGCGATGATCCTCAGGGAGCTGCCGTTGTGCTCCTCGCAGAGACAAGCGGTGCACAGGCGATCGTGATTCGCGTCAAGACCCTGAATCTGGCGGAGCCCTATGTCTTTGAGAACCGGCCAGTCTTTTGGCTCGGGAGTGTCGATGCCACTGAGAGCGTCAATTACCTCGAGAGCATCATGCACAGCCAGCCAACCGACACCTCGTTGGTTCGAGGCACACTGAGAGCGATTGGCTCGCACAAGGAGAAGCGTGTTGTCGCTCTCCTCAGGGAATTTGTGCAGAAAGAGACGACTGAGGAGCTGCAACGCGCCGCGATCTCGAACCTTGGCCGAGTTGGCTCCCTGCAGAGTGTCGAGGCCCTCATCAGCCTGTATGAAGCGAACATCTCAGACCCGGTCAAAGACGAGGTAATCGCAGCACTGGGCCATCAAGCTGAGCGGCGGGCAGCGGACAAGCTTCTCGCGATAGCAAAAAACGATGCCAATCCAAAGCTCCGGCAATCGGCAATTCGACGGCTCTCAACGCGTCAGAATTCGCCCTTTGCCATCAACCTTCGTTGACGGCCCGCGAGCGGGTTCGAGACCTACTTCGCTTTGCGCGGAGAGTAGCGCGTGAGAGTAGACGGGAAGGCTGCGACCGCGGCCGGGGCGGGCTTGCTTCCACGCAACACATTCTCGGGTCGAACGCCCTTGCCATAAACCGCTTGATTGTCGCTATCGTCGTTGGTAATGACCACGCCCTTCAGTTCCAAGCCGGCAAAGAGCCCCTTGCTGCGCGAATAAGAGAGTATCTGAGCATCCATGCGAATGTTGGTCGACGCGCCGGCCTGCCGGCCGACTGGACCAGCCGCTGCGGTCGCGTCGCCGCCGATCTCGAACTTGTCGCCGAGCAGTTTGTCCATGCCCTCTTTATTCATGAACAGGAGCACGAAGTCGGTCGCTTGTGCGCCGATCTGTAATCCAAAACTCCCGCCACCCATATGGAAGTAAACCGGGCCGCTCCATCCCTGTTTTGTGCGACAACTTGCCAAGCCTCGTCCGCCCCGGCCGCCGACAATAAAGCCGGCCTTGATCACCTGTGGGAAGACGGCGATGCATTCAGCCCTTCCGAGAATATCCTTTGGAATAGCCTTGTCAGGGGCGCCCATAATCTCGCGGAACACTTTGGCTGCCTTCTGTGACTGTGATGCGGCATCGCCCATGTTCTGCGCCACTGCGACAAAGCTCAGGGCGAGTACAATGCTCATTGTTCCGGGAAAGATTCTGAGAGCGCGCGTCATATGATCACTCCTTTGGAGAAACCGGGCGGATAATCGAGGGCTTGCCTATCATCTCAGATACGGAAAGCTGGCACAAGTACCGCGACTACGAACCCAGGCACGCGGGGACCAAGCCCTGGTTCCCCCAGTGTTCTTGACAGCCGTCACCCGGATATCGATACTAACACCCTGTCGCGGAGACATGGCCGAGTGGCTGAAGGCGGCGGTTTGCTAAACCGTTATAGGG
>JANNRD010000306.1:0-6467 GCA_031401095.1 Acidobacteriota bacterium | reverse complement strand
GGCGCGTCCTTTTGACCAGCCTTTGAAGGCTCCTGTGCCAGCTCGGGCAGTATCAACGCCGCGACAATCACAAAAAATCCAAACACACGACTAATTGTCTCTCTCTTCATACTCTCCTCCTGAATATTGTCTCGTTCAGTGGTCACAAACCGAACTTACCCCTCTCGCAAAAAACTCAGACGGTCAAGCCCGTTACCAGAGGCGCGATAAAGTGTGTCATTTGTGGGTGCGCGCTCTTTTGCCGGCTCATTTCGCTGACGAGCGATAACGCGATCCCGAGGCAGGAACGAGATGACCAGATTGCAGAGATCAATACTTTTCTTCCACTCTTCTCCAGGGGGCATCCATCCGGTTCGCTCCAAGGACCCGGCGGACCAATGTCGCTATCATACCGCTCATCGCGCATAAATGAAAGCACCTAACTTTGTTGAGTAGTGGCTCAGTTCGGCAGGATGGGCGGGTCAATAACCACAGAGGCTCAGAGACACAGAGAACAGCACAGAGAAGAAGTGGAAACGTAAAATTACTCTCCCCAAGCCCACGTTGTCTTCTCTGAGCCTCTGTGTCTCTGAGCCTCTGTGGTTATTGAGCTTCCCCTTATGCCGAACTGAGCAACGACCATTTGTTGGGCTGGTGGGCCTGCTCAAAAACGATTGTTCAAAACGGGACAACTGAGTGGGAACTTCGGCCGAGATATCTTTGAGCCGAATGAGTGGAGACGATGTCGGGCCAAGGTCGGAGAAGACGCTGAAGCGAGAACGCGGATGAGCGTCACGGCGTCATCCGCGTTTCGCAAAAGGCGGAAGTAACCTCTAGAACGCTGGCACCAGGATCTGATAGGAGGCCAGGTACGAGATCGGATGCAGATTGTGCCCACCGTTAAAGACGGGTCCACGCGTCAGGATCGCACCGAGCAACGGACGGCTGATCGCATTCAATTTCAGCCAACCGGTGGCTCCCGCCGGGACGATTGTATTGATGCTCCCTCCCGTGACTCGAAGGGAAGTCAACGGCGTTTGCAGGTAACAAGCAACCCTGATGTTGGTCGAATGCGGCACTTCATTGTCGTCAAAGACCAAAGTAAAGATGCTGGTCGACACCGGATTACCCACCATGAGATTGCTCGAAGGTGAATAGATCGCAAGGTTGGTGCTATGGGTCACCTGACTATTGAAGCTCGACGCCGCGAGAATCTGTGGGAATCTGTCGTATTCGACGCCATCGAAGACGAGGATCGCTGTTCCCTCCCCGCTCGGAATTACGTCGCCGGGCGAGATCTTCGCGAAGCCGACCGCCTGCAAATTGGCCAGCTTGCCATCGAACTCGCGAATCAGCTCATCGCCGATCAGGTAGTTGAACTGGGTCGGCACACCCGATACTGCAACGCCAACGATATACCCCTGAACACCGGGGTCAAAGTCGCTTGCCAGAAAACTGGCGGTCTGATTCTGGCTCAATCCAAGATAGAAGTCCGCGATCGAGCAGGTGCTTCCGTCCACCATAAACATATGAACGTTGATCCCCTCATCGGGGTTGACATTCGTGATGTTGATCTGCGTGTCCTGCTGCTGCGGTGCCGACGGGTTACTGACGTACTTGTTGAAGAACAGAACGCTCGACGGTTTCAAGTCGCTGAGCGAGCTCTGCGCCAGAGCGAACCCGCCAAGGCAAGCCAGTATCATGATTACTGAAGCAACTCTCAAACTCCTCCGCAATCCTCGGTGCATCATACTTCTCCTGCTCTCTCCTGATAATCCCCTATTCGAACGAGGCGCCACGGGAGCAATCGTTCGACGCAGATCTAGTAGGGCTGGGCGCCAATGACGGGTACTCTTCAAAATGCCAGCCGTTGGGCATCTTAGCAAGAGCCAGCAAGACAAGCAATACTTTTAGTTAACCGGAACGGTGACATCGTCAGCGGCCCCGAAGAAACGCAACCAGCGCGCGCAACTGGACTTCATTCACCCGCAGCCCGGGCTCGACCCGCATGGCTGAGCCCGCGACCATATCTCGACTGACGATCTCTGCCTTTTGAATCGAGCGCGAAATGGGCGGCATCGTCGAAGTATCAAAGAGTCTCAGCCGCTCATCGGTCTCGTCCCGCCTGACCCCGACGAACGTCAGGCCATTTCGCATCACTATTTGCAACGTCTCATACCCGGGCACAATCTTCGCAGAAGGATTGACGATACTCTCGCGAATCTCTGCCTCGGAAAGCGTTCCGATCCGACTCAAATCCGGGCCGACCTTGCCGCCCTGCCCCTGGAACGTATGGCAAACGCGACAATTACCTATTGCCGTGGCGTCAAAAAAGAGGTCCCTGCCGACTGCCATCTCGGTCGGTCGGCCCACCTCTTCCACAGGTAATCGCTCGCCCAACCCGGGGGCAGATCCAGATGATGGTGTCGGGATTGGCTGAGGCGTGCTGGTCGCGTTCGTTTCATCAAGGGGCAGTCGCGAGATCTCACGGGTATAGGCAATGAGGCTCTCCATCTCCAGTGAGGAAAACCGCGAACCAAAAGCAGGCATTGCCGTCCCCGGAATGCCGGAACCTATCACGCGACCCACCCGAGACAGCTCAAAAACACTTCCCCGTAAACTCGGCGCCCCGCCCCCCCTGCCCTGCTCGCCGTGGCAATAGCTACTCGAGCAGTTCAGCTTGAACAGCGTCGGACCATCGGCCAGACGTTGCGTCGGCGGCCCGGCTTGCGCTCCGCTGATACCCTGCGCCTCGGTCAACCAGGCCAGCAAGAAGAAGGTACAAGCTGCAAAAAGCTTCAGCAGTCGGCGATTCTGTTGAGAGATGGACTTCACCTTTCCAAACATACGTAAATCTGCCGAGACAAGCTCAAACACACTGCACTCAGCGACCCTTTTGGGGTAGCGCGAAGACCAGCAACGTTGATGCCGGCTCGGGCATCAATTGCTTCGCCTCAGGCCAGACGAGAGGAATAAAGCGGCGAATGAGTCCTCCGTTACCCGCAGGAATCGCGATGAACTGGCGTCCATTGACCTGATAAGTGATCGGCGAACCGCTCATGCCACCCCCGGTGCTGAACGACCACAGCCGCTGACCAGTGCGGGCATCGAGCGCGAACGCGTTTCCCTCAATGTCGCCGGTGAAAATCAGGTCTCCACCAGTCGCGAGCAGCGACCCCAAATTGACAAACTTCGTCCGCACCGACCACTTCTTTCGGCCAGTCAGTGGTTCAAACGCATCGATATGACCATATGCGGGTCCGTCCTTCGGCGGCTGGAATCCCATCGTTCCACCAAAGATCCGCGCCCCTTCCGTGATCACTTCCCTTTGCGGAGTGATCGTCCCACACCATTCAGCTGCGGTGTTGTACCACCATCCCGTCCGGGGGCTGTAGGCTGAATGATTCCAGCTGCGGGCACCGGCTGCATTCGGACAAATAAATGTCGTTCCCGTCGGAGGTACGTTCAAAAGGTCTCTTGGCTTGCCTTGCGAATCGACACCCTTCATCCAGTTGATCGCTTCAGCGTAGGGCCAGGCGGTGACAAACTTGCCCGTCATCCGATTGAGGACCCACGTGTAGCCGCCCTTGTTAGGATGAATCAATAACTTCTCCCGCTGCCCGTGACTATAGACATCAATCAAGACACACTCGTAGGCAGAGTCGAAGTCATACAAATCGTGAGCAATCTCCTGAAAATACCATTTCAGGCGACCCGTATCCGCGTCGAGCGAGATGATCGAGTTTGTGTATAGATTGTCTCCCTTGCGATGCTCGCCGTAGAAGTCTGAGGAAGGATTGCCAACCCCCCAGTAGATCTGGTTGAGTTCGGCATCGTAGCTGCCCGTCAGCCAGGTAGGCGCCCCGCCAAAACGCCAGGAATCCTTATCCCAGGTCTCAGAGCCAGGCTCTCCCGGTCCCGGTATCGTAAAGAAGCGCCAGATATGCTTGCCCGTCCTGGCGTCAAAGGCGTTGAGGTAACCCCGGTGCGCGTTCTCCCCCCCGGTGACACCGACAATTACTTTGTCTTTGACGACAAGTGGCGCCGACGTGATGTTGCAACCGCACCGACGAACATCTTCGATCTCGATGTCCCAAACCTCACGCCCGGTCCTGGCATCGAGTGCGACTAAATGGTTGTCGAGCGTGCCAAGATAGACAAGGCCGTATCCAAGGGCGATCCCACGCGTTCCAGGGGTGTTCGGGATGGCGATCTCGGGAAGTTCGTAAAAATATTTCCAGAGTGTCTTGCCGGTCACCGCGTCGATCGCGAAGACACGATTGAACGGGCCAACCAGGTACATAACACCCTCAAATACGAGTGGTGTCGCATTGAGCCCGCCCTCGTCTCGTCCGGTGTGAAAGGCCCAGACCGGGACGAGGCTCTTGACGTTCGCACGGTTGATATTGCTCAGCGAGCTGTAACGCCAGGCATTGTAGGTGCCGAAATACGTCTGCCAGTTCTGCGGCTCGCGGTCGGCCCGGATTAAGCGCGCTCCGGTCGGCTCCTGAGCTGGCACTGGCATTGAGAAGAGAAGGGCGAACAGACTGAGCGCCAGGTGTAAGCGGCCGGACGAAAATCTCCCCATCGACGGTGTGGTCCTTTCCCTTATGCAGCGAAGACGCAGCGAAAGAATCTAATCTACCTGCTCTCCGGAGACTTTGACAACAGATCGACCGGGCGCCGAACGGCCCGCAAGGCAATGAGACACAAGAGTGAGCCAACAAGTGCTGCTGCCATGTCCTTTTGCGCATCCCAGAGATCACCCTGCGTCCCAAGATAGGCTCTCCCCAACGCCGGGCTGACAATCGTCGCAAACAACGATTCGACCAGCTCAAAAAAACCGCTCGACGCGAAAAGAACAAAGACGGACAAGACGAGCGCCGATGACATGACCACCTTCGTCACGCTTCTCAGCGCCTCTGCTATCGGATAGGTGACGAGCAGGCCAAATGCAAGATGGACGATGCGGTCGTAGTGATTCCGGTCAACTCCAAACGAACCCTTCATCCACTCTCCCAGCGGGACGTGCTCGTAGGTGTAGTGCGCTCCGATTGCATGGAGTGTCAGGAAGACCGTAATCATGAGGAACGAGAGATTCGAAAGCGCGAAGCTGCGGTATGTGGCTATCATGAAGCCAACGGAGAGAAGCACGAGGAGGTTTTCGAGTAGCCAGTCAGAGCGGTCAAATGGAGAGATTGCCATGACCATCCAGAAGACCACGTAGAAGAGAATCAGGGCCTGCAAGAACCGATTCGTGCGGACGTCCGGTACTGATTGAGTCTTGATCATGGCGTCATATTCCAGTTGAGTTCTTCACTCTGCTTCATTTGGGAGCGTGCCGCATTCTTCTTACTCTCGCCGATAGCTGAACTTCCACTCGGGCCAATGCTCTACAAGGCCGACCTTGACCGGGTTGTTAAGAACGTAGCTGACGATCCGCTCCCATTCAGCATCGTCCCGGATGTAATGATCAAAGCTCTCGGGAGCCCAGAAGCTACCGGTGCGACTCAGGAGCCGGTTGGCCTCGCGGGCAGTTCGCCTCTTGAGTGAATGCATTATTGCCGATAATGCGTGGTACTCGCCACCCTCGGCGGGGAGGGGCAGAGGAGCGACGACGACGTGGACATGGCTGGACATGATGCAGAATGCGTCCAGTCGGTATTGCCGGCCGTCACGGTAATGGAGGCTCTCGGCCACCAGGGCGGCCACTCGATCGTCGCGCAGCCAGGTTGGACCACTGCGAGGGCGATCGAGGAGCGACTCAAGCTCACGAAAGCGGTCTCGAACAGACTGCTTCTTGCATTCTGCAATTGACTTAAGATCGAGGGTTGGCAGGAGCCGTTCGAGAGCCTCCGACTCCCTTTGCCAACGCGAGAGCATTTGACGCGGTACGGATCCAGCCAGTCGAAAGGTGACGAACATAGTCGCTCCCGGCGGCTGTATGTGAGGGAGGTTACGTTGGTAGTAGGGCTTGAATTGATAGTTACTCACGCCATGGCCTTGAAGATGGAAAACTGGTGGCTGAGCGTGCTTGGCGAGCGTTTGAATCCTCGGCTGGTGACCTCGGCATAGCATACTCCAGAATGCGCGCGATGGCGAGTTCGCGCGTGGCGCAATTTGGCGCCTCCGGGTAGCGCGATTTGGTAAATCGCGTTGCCGGCAGGTGCCGACTTGGATCGCAGAAGGCCCCTCGCAATGCGCGCGATTTAGCAAATCGCGGTACTCAAGCGCCTCCGGGTAGCGCGATTTGCCAAATCGCGCTGCCTGGCAAGTACCGACCTCGATCGCAGAAGGCCCCTCGCAATGCGCGCGATTTGCCAAATCGCGGTACTCAAGCGCTTCCGGGTAGCGCGATTTGGTAACTCGCGCTGCCTGGCAGGTGCCGACCTCGATCGCTGAAGGCCCCTCGCAATGCGCGCGATTTTCCAAATAGCGGTACTCAAGCGCTTCCGTGTAGCGCGATTTGCCAAATCGCGCTGCCTGGC
>JANNRD010000305.1:0-3621 GCA_031401095.1 Acidobacteriota bacterium | reverse complement strand
CCGAATTGTTCGCACTGAAGGCGGAATTTACGGACGAGGACGGTAACCTCATTAAGGGTCGCGAGGCGATTGAGCAGGATTTGGCTGGCTGCTTGGGGGCGTCAGCCGCTGGTTTTGTCGTAGAAGGAATTGGTTTCTTGGTTGGTGACGACTTGCCTTTTGACTTCACCTGCACCTGGGCGAAACTCACCCAACTCGTGCCGAGAATGATGGCAGCGATTAGCAACCAGACGATTTTCATGGTGCCGCGCATAGAATTCCTATCATATTGAAGTTGTTAGGGAGATATCGAGCGGACCAGCTCGATTCCTCGTGGTAGATGCGGTCTAGCGTCGCATCCCTGCGGACTGATGCGTCTGTGGACGAATCATGTCACTAAATTTCAAACCTATCGCTGTCAGTGCTAACCGGCAAGTGAATCAAGTTTCAGATTCACAGACGTCCAGATCCGGCGAATGAAGTGTAGCTCAGCCGCCGGGCCCACTGCGCCAGGTACCACTGGTACGTCCGCGTCTGCTGCTGCTTTCCCTGACACCACGGCACCGCTTCCGCCGTCACGCCACAACGCGGACAATCCACCCAACGCAAAGCGTACAGCAAGAACACCGCCATCTCCCATAACGGGACGAACTCGAACCGCCGCATCGGCAAAGTACATGAAGAAGGGCTTGTCAAGGGTGAGCACCGCTGGGGAGATATTGTTGAAAGTTGTGTTCTGATGAGGAGAGGAGAAAGGCGGCGTATCCTGTTGAGTTGTTTTGAATCTCGAACCGCCCACGTTGGGCAAAGGATACGCCACCATGCGTCAGACTACGAAGATCGCACCGCAATCGCCAGAGAAGGGATCGTCCCGATCCGAGAGGCGAGAAGCCTCCCTCGATCCGGCAACGGACCCCGAAGTGTTGGCCTTTCGTGCGGCGTTTGACGGCCGCAGTCCGCTGGACGACCTGGTTCGTCAGGGAGCGCGGCAGATGCTGCAAGCGGCCCTGGAGAGTGAAGTGCAGTTGTTTCTGAACGAACACACTCACAAAGTCGACAGCCAGGGCCGTCGCCTGGTGGTGCGGAACGGGTCGTTGCCGGCACGACAGATTCTCACGGGGGCCTGTCCGCTGGAGGTGACGCAGCCGCGCGTGCGCGACAAGTCGGCCGAGCCTTCCACGAGAGTCCGGTTCAGTTCGTCGATTCTGCCGGTCTATCTGCGGAAGTCGAAGTCGATCGAGGAGTTGATTCCCTGGCTGTACCTCAAAGGAATCTCGACGGGAGATTTCTCGGAAGCCTTGCAGGCGCTGGTTGGTCCGGGGGGGCGAAAGGACTCAGCGCAAACGTGATCGTGCGGCTGAAGGAATCGTGGTCCGCGGAATACGACCAGTGGATGCGGCGCGATCTTTCCGGGAAACAGTACGTTTACGTCTGGGCCGATGGGATTTATGCGAATGTCCGGCTGGAAGACGAGGCGAATTCCAAGCAGTGCTTGTTGGTGCTCATGGGGGCGACGGCGGATGGCGTGAAAGAATTGATCACGGTCCTCGACGGTTATCGCGAGAGCGAACAGAGCTGGTCGGAGTTGCTGTTGGACCTGAAGCAGCGGGGACTGACGACCGCGCCGAAACTGGCCGTGGGCGACGGCGCACTCGGCTTCTGGGCGGCCTTGCGAAAAATCTTCCCGGAGACGAAAGAACAGCGCTGCTGGGTCCACAAGACGGCGAACGTGCTCAACAACCTGCCCAAGAGCGTCCAGCCCAAAGCGAAGGGCGATCTGCACGAAATCTGGCGGGCCGAGACACGCGAGACAGCGAACCAGGCGTTCGATCACTTCTTGGAGAAGTATGCGGCGAAGTACGCCAAGGCCTGCGAATGCCTTAAAAAAGACCGTGCGGAGCTCCTGACATTCTACGACTTTCCCGCTGAGCACTGGGGCCACCTGCGAACGACGAACCCCATCGAAAGCACGTTCGCCACGATCCGCTTGAGGCATCGCCGTACCAAAGGCAACGGCACCAGACGAGCCAGCTTGACGATGATGTTCAAACTCGCTCAATCGGCTGAGAAACGCTGGCGACGCCTCAACGGACACGAACTGATCATTCCCTTACTCGAAGGACGTTCCTTCCCGAATGGAATCCTCCAACCCGCCGCCTGATCCACAATTCTCAGAACACAAGATTTGAGTGCGGCCGGGCAAGGTCACACACTCGAGCGGGTGGGAATCCCGCCTCGGTAAGGTTTGGCCAACCGCCGAGTAGCGTGAGGTGCTTCAGGTTTCCTGGACAGTCCAGTGTCTTATTTTCGAGGGGGCTGTTGGGCTTCAAACTGGGCTGGGGTCACGTACCCCAGCGATGAATGCAGACGTTCGACGTTGTAATACCGGATGTAACTCGACAGCTCTCTGATCGCTTCGGTGCTGTTGCGGTACTCGACCAGCTCCAGTTCTGTCTTGATCGTTCCGAAGCACGATTCCATGAACGCGTTGTCGTAACAATTCCCGGCCGCGCTCATGCTTTGCTGGATCTCCGCGCGGCGGAGTACGTGACGGTATCGGTGTGACGCATACTGACCGCCGCGGTCGGTGTGATGAATCAAGCCGGCTCCCGGTTGACGTTTCCGAATCGCGCGACGCAGTGCGCCGAGCACCAGGCCGTCATCCATCGTCAGGCCGAAGTCCCAGCCGACGATGCGGCGCGAAAACAAGTCCATCAGCAGCGCGAGATAGCCGAAACGCCCCTGCGATGTTCTCGTGGCCAGCGCGATGTACGTCATGTCACCGACCCACACTTCATCCACCTTCCAAGATGCCTTTCTGTCTTTCAACAGGTTTTCGTTGTAGCCCAGATGATGCCGGCTCTCGGTCGTCCGCGGCGCAAACGACTTCGGCTGAATCGCGTGCAGACCCTGGTTTTTCAGGAGTCTGGCGACCCTTGCCACGCCGCACGCGATGCCTCGCTGCGCCAACTCCATCGCAATTCTCCGCGCTCCGTAACGGCGGCGATGATGCCAAAAGATGCCGATGATCTCCGGCGTCAACTCCCGATCCGCTTCGTCTCTGTGAGACTCTTCCTCGGACCGCCAGGCGTAGAAACCCGATCGACTCACCTCGAGCGCAGCACACACCGCCGACGCCGCAAAGCCTTCCGTGAGCACGACCTGATCGATCCCCGCATACACATCCGTCACCCGTCGCGGCCGAAAATGCAGAGCACTTTTTTTAGGATGTCACGCTCTCGTTCGACGCGCCGCAGCTCCGCTTCGAGTTCCCGCACGCGACCATCCAGGCCCGTCGCCGCCGGTCCCCCCTGGCGAATCGCTTCCCGTTTCCAACGATACAACACGTTCGGACTCGACAGTCCCAACCGCTCGCAAATCGACCCGGCCGAGTGACCGTCGAGCAGCATCTGCACCGCCTCGGCCTAGAACTCGTCCGTGAACCGCCGACGCCTCGGACGGACATGCTCCTTCTCCTTCAAAGGCGGCTGTTTCGACATCGGCTGGCTCTCCTCGTGCCCTCCAGAATAAGCCACTCGACTGTCCGAAAAATGCGAAGCAGGTCATACCTTCTCCCTCCAGGGGAGAAGGAAAAACAAGCAACCGCTACGACACCCAAGGCTGTCGGGAGGAGAACCGATA
>JANNRD010000304.1:0-4412 GCA_031401095.1 Acidobacteriota bacterium | reverse complement strand
GCCAAATTCATCGGTCAGGGAGCGCGCCCACAGAAGCTTGCCGTCATTCGAAAGTGCAACCAGTTCGTTGCACGCTCCAAATGCATAGACGTTACCTGTCTTCGGATCGCCGACAGGCGACGACCAGGCAATGCGGCGCGGCGGAACATCGGTTGAATAGACGTTGAACCGGTACTGCCAGAGCACCTTTCCAGAGTTTGCGTCAAAACACATGACGCGCTCCTGGGCCGTCTCTCCATCGCCGGCAGAGTTGAACAAGAAGACTCGATTGCCCATGACGATCGGCGCTGAGCGCCCGCCGTAGGGTTGTTTCCAGACGAGGTTTTCACCACTGGGTGACCACTTCTCCGGCAGCCCTTTTTCGTACGATATTCCATCCCGCGTGGGTCCACGCCAGTCTGCCCAGTCGCTGAGTGAATGGACAGGCGGTGCCGGCGTCCACAACGTCAACAGGAGGAGGGAAACGGCGATAAGCGATCGGTTCAGGATATTCATAATCGGACTCTATTTGTCGCGTGCAGATGAAAAAAGACTCATGCAGGTCCAGCTCTTTCCGCAGAATTGTATCTACTGAATATTGCGGAGATTGGTTGCAACCATCTTAGCATGTCTTGACTCAACACCCCTCAAAATATAAGTTGGCTCTGTACCCGTCAAGGAGGTCTGTAAGGTAGTCCCGGATATGCGATTGTGACGGGCGGGCACTGACTCGGGAGAGGGCTGGCTGCTGGCATCCGACGAGCGATGCTACTTTCCAGTTTTGCGGGTCCGAGCCGAGTGCAACAACACTGCGAGCGGTTAGAGGGGGAGAATCAGTGGATCAGAAAAGGATCATGGTTGGAGGCTTCTGCGTTTGTCTTGTCGGACTTTTCCTGTCACTGGGTTCGCCCGAACTCATGCCAGAGATACTGCCGCAGTTAGTAGCTGACGCTAAGGGCTCGACGAACTGGCCCCAATGGCGCGGGCCTGACGGTCAAGGAGTCTCGCCTGAAAGGAATCTCCCGTTCGAGTGGGGCGAGTCCAAAAATGTTGTCTGGAAGACACCGCTTCCAGGTCGTGGCTTTTCCTCGCCGATTGTCTGGGAGAAGCAGGTCTTTCTGACGACGGTGGTCGAAGGCGACGCTGCACCGCCGGATCACCAGCCACCTAAACACATGATTGGAGACCGCGAATTCAAGCATCCGGAGTGGACGGGGGTCGATAAGCTTCACTCATTCAAGGTCTTGGCCATCGATCGCCAATCCGGAAAGCTGCAGTGGGAACAGACCGCATACCAGGGAACCGTCGCAGATTATCGGCACAAACGCGGTAACTACGCTGCGCCGACACCTGTCACCGACGGTAAATATGTATTCGCTTATTTCGGATCCGAAGGCGTCTTCTGTTATGACTTTAAGGGGAAGCTCATTTGGAAGAAGTCTTTTGGGTTGATCGGGACGATGGGCATGGGCGTTGGAACATCGCCCGTCCTCTTCGAGAATCTGGTGATCCTGCAATGCGATCAGGAGTCTGATGGCTCGATCTCATTCATGGTCGCGCTCGACAAGAGGACCGGAAAGGAAGTCTGGAAGATTGCCCGACCGGTTCAGGCGAGTTGGACGACTCCGGTCATTGCCAGAACAGCAACGCGAACCGAGCTGATCACGAGCGGCAACGAGTTTCTGATTTCGTACGATCCCGCGACAGGGAAGGAATTCTGGCGCGCTGCGGGGCTGAAGAGTCATGCCATTGCGACACCCGTCGTCGGCCATGGTCTGGTCATCCTTTCGTCCGGCTACCCGGCAAAAGCGATTGTCGCCGTCCGCCTCGGTGGGACCGGAATCATCGATGGCACCGACCAGATAGCCTGGCGATACAACAAGGGAACCGCCTATGTGCCTTCGCCAATTCTCTACGGCGACTATGTCTATCTCATGAGCGATGCCGGTATTCTCACATGTCTCGAGGCGAGGACAGGCGCCGTCATTTACGAGGGTGGGAGGATTCCTGTCGCGACCAAGTTCTACGGTTCGTCGCCGGTCGCGTTTGATGGCAAGATTCTGCTGACCAGCGACGATGGCGATACCTTTGTGGTCAAGGCGGGTTTGAAGCACGAAGTCCTTGCAACAAACTCACTCGGCGAACCTGTCCGATCCTCGATCGCGATTGCGGATGGAAGACTCTTTATTCGGAGCGAACAGAGTCTCTATTGCATCGGTAATAAACCAGGTGAAATGAGGGCTTCCGAGTAGCGAGATTTTGCAAATCGCACGACTTGTCTAACTGCCCGGATTTCTTATGACCAAAAGAAGATCAGCTACTCGATTGCTCTGGCGCGTGACGGTCGTCGCCGCGCTCTTCTGTGTCCTTGACGGGCTTCCGGGCGTTGCGAGCGAGGAGATCAACTGGCCGCAATGGCGCGGCCCGGCCGGTCTGGGAATCTCGGGGGAGAAGAACCTGCCAATCGAGTGGAGTACCACGAGGAACATCAGGTGGCGGACTGCAGTCGAGGGTCGGGGGCACTCGTCGCCGATCATTTGGGGGAAGCGGATATTCCTCACCTCGTCGATCGAAGGACCTCGTCTCGGAGGAGCCAACGCCGTCAAACACATTCGCAACGGACAGGAGTATGTCCATCCCGATAGTGTTGGAGCGGAGTTTCAGCACAGACTCAACGTTCTTTGTCTGGATCGCGATACGGGGAAGCTACTGTGGGAGCGGACGGCCTATGAGGGCCAGGTTTACGACAATCGCCATCGCAAGAACAACTATGCGTCAAGCACTCCTGTCACCGATGGCGAGCGTGTCTATGCGTTCTTTGAAGCAGAGGGGCTCTATGCATACGACTTCGAGGGGAATCGTCTCTGGAAAGCCTCGCTCGGTCGAATCGCGAAAATGGGTCTGGGACATGGCGTCTCACCGGTGCTCTTCGAAAACCTGGTGATCGTGCAGTGTGACCAGGAGGATGGGGGTCCCACCGTCGGATCGTTCATTGCAGCGGTCGACAAGAAGTCGGGCAAAGAGGTATGGCGGATATCGCGCGCGCATCGCAAGACCTGGGCGACTCCGTTGCTCGTAAGAACGGGCGAGCGGACCGAACTGATTGCGAGCGGCGCCGAAACCGTTGTTTCATATGATCCGAGAACCGGAAAAGAACTCTGGAATATCGAGGGAGTCAGGGGACACGCCATCCCGAGCGCGGTTGCGGGCGACGGAATGGTGTTTATTTCAGCCGGCTATCCGACGAAGCGCACTCTCGCAATCCGCCTCGGCGGGAGCGGTCAGCCGACACTGGCCTGGCAGTTCGACAAGGGCACGGGATACGTCGTTTCTCCGATTCTGTATGAGGGACTTCTTTACATCCTCAATGACCAGGGTGTGGTGACGTGTTTTGATGCGCGAACGGGCGAGATCAAGTACTCGGGCGGCCGGGTCCCAATCCCGGCGTCGTTTACCGCTTCGCCTGTCGCATTTGATGGCAAGCTACTCTTGACCAGCGAGGATGGTGATGTGTTCGTCATCAAGGCTGGAGAAAGCCATGAAGTGCTTGCTACCAACACCATGGGAGAGCCCATCCTGGCCTCTCCAGCTATCGCCGCAGGCAAGATCTTCATCCGTGGCGAGAAGCACCTTTTCTGCATTGAGAAGGCGGGCGATTCGTCCTCCGCTTCTTCGCGATGACGTCACGGCGCAGTGCGGAAAACTGTACCATTCCCTAAAAAAGAAGCTTCAGTCCAAACTGAATATGTCTCGGGCTTTGGGCTGAAAGCACCCGCCCAAAGGTGGGTGATCCGAGGAAGTTGTCCGGCAAGTCGAAGTTCGGATGATTGAAGAGGTTGAAGAACTCAGCGCGGAGCTGCAGATTGAGGTTGTCTCTCAATGCGGTGTTCTTGACGAGCGAGAAGTTGACGTTCTCATAGCCGGGCCCATCCAGAATGTTTCGTCCCGAAGATCCAAAACTGCCAAACGGCTGAAAGGCAAAAGCGTTCGTACTGAACCATCGGTCCGGCGAGGGATTCGAGAGCTTGGCCTGACCTACCAGGTTGGGGCGATCGTTAAATCCAAAACCCAGATTCGCCCGGCCGGTGTTGCTCTGGTCGATTTCGGAGAGCAAGGCAACCGTAAATGGTCGCCCAGTCTGCAGCGAGACGATACCGAGCGTTTGCCACCCTCCCGCGAGCGTGCCCACCCAGCCGGCATCATCCAGCCATGCCTTTCCCTTCCCGAACGGGAGATCATAGGAGTAGCTCACTGAAAACCTGTGCCGCAGATCAAAGTTTGACCGGCCCCTCTCCGCGGCTACGTTGTAGCTGTTCTGCGGGAAATTCGGGTCGCCGGCGCTGACAAAGAAGCTCGAAGCATTGTCGATTGATTTCGACCAGGTGTAGGAAGCGAGCATCGACAGTCCGAAGTCAAGTCGCTGCTGAAACCGG
>JANNRD010000303.1:0-10988 GCA_031401095.1 Acidobacteriota bacterium | reverse complement strand
AACTCGTCGAGCACGGCAGCGGCGCTCCGATATTGTGTTTGCACGGCGAACCGACGTGGGGCTATCTCTATCGGCACATGATTCCCTTGTTGGCCGCGGCTGGGAGAGTGATCGTCCCGGACTTGATTGGCTTTGGTCGTTCGGACAAGCCGTTGGCGGCGAATGCCTACAGTTACAAAGCGCACGCCCGCTGGTTGCGGAAGTTTATCGAAGCGCTCGGTTTGACAGGGGTGACGCTGGTCTGCCAGGACTGGGGCGGCTCGCTTGGGCTGCGCGTGCTGGGACAAATGCCGGAACGGTTCACACGGCTCGTGGCGATGAATACTGGCATTGGCGACGGACGCGGGCGCAGTGGAGCATTCATCAAATGGCGACGTTTCTCACAGCGCGTCGCGTCGCTCGATCTGCCGCTGTTGATGCGCAACACGCTCAGGACGCGGACGCTCAATGATGAAGAGGCTGCAGCTTATGCCGCGCCGTTTCCTGCGGCTGAGTATCAAACCGCCGCGCTCGTCTTTCCGCGGCTGGTTCCAATTCGCCCGGATCATCCCGGCGCTTACGACAATCGTCTCGCAATCGAAGTATTAAAGACTCTCGATCTGCCGGTGTTCCTGCCCTGGGGCGCGGAAGACCCGATCACCGCGCCCGCTGAAGCGCATCTGCGTTCGATCTTCAAAAATGCCGCACCGCCGCTGTCGATCAAGGGTGCGGGCCACTTCATTCAGGAAGACGCTGGTGAAGAAGTGGCCGGACACATCCTCAAATGGCAGGCGACAACTTGAAACAAGGAGGGGCGCAGAATTGAGAAGCCCCGGGGGACGAGCTCAGCGATGGGGATAAAGGAATTCCAAATGACCAATTCAATGTTTGATCTGACCGGAAAGACCGCGATCATCACCGGCTCGACAAAAGGCATCGGGCGCGCAATTGCCGAGGCGATGGCGCGGGCCGGAGCCAAGGTTGTCATCTCCAGCCGCAAGGCCGACAAGTGTCAAGAGGTTGCGCAGGCCATCCGTGACGAAGGCTTGGAAGCCACTGCCATTCCGTGCAATATCGGCAAGCGGGAGGATGTCGAACGTCTGGTCATGGAGACCAGAAAGCACTACGGCCGGATTGATAGCCTGGTCTGCAATGCCGCCGTCAATCCATACTACGGGCCAATGTCAGGCCTGACCGATGAAGTCTTCAACAAAGTGATGGACGCCAACGTGCGGAGCAATCTGTGGCTCTGCAACCTGGTGTTACCGGAAATGGCCGCACGCAGAGATGGCACGGTCATCATCGTCTCCAGCATCGGTGGGCTGAAAGGAACAAAGACGCTTGGCATCTACAGCATCTCAAAAGCCGCCGATATGCAACTCGCGCGCAATCTGGCCGTTGAATGGGGTGAGCACAATATCCGCGTCAATTGCATCGCGCCGGGACTCGTCAAAACCGACTTCGCCCGCGCGTTGTGGGAGAATCCCGAGACACTGGCCAAGGCCGAAGCGATGTATCCATTGCGCCGCATCGGAGAACCGGATGAGATCGCGGGAGCAGCAGTTTTTCTCGCCGCCCGAGCAGGCAACTGGATCACGGGGCAGACAATAGTAATCGATGGCGGCGGGACAATCAGCGGTGGTTAGCCGAATAGCGGTTGACAGCGTAGGATAGGAGAAGTTGGCGGCAGATGTGTTTAGGGCCGTCCCTGTGGGCTCCAGCACGGATGTCGATGGGCTTCGTCCTTCTGTCGCTGCGATGCGCGCGAGCTGAGGCTGGGACGCACGCCCGACGATTGCTGTTTGCGTCAAGAAATTTTAGCGGAGTGGCTGCGCCCCCCGCTGAATTCCCGTATCGAGTCGACAGCCACCGGCAAGCCAGTGTCTGCGGCTCTCGCAAACGTCAGGCAGTTTGAGGTCGAGCCGAACCAAAGCGGTTGGAGGCCTGTGAGACGAGGAACTTCGATGAGATATTGCGTGGTTGATATGAAACTCCTTGCCATTCTCCTGCTGGCGCTCTTGCTGCTCGCTCCAGCCTCTGCTGCAGCGCAAAGGCGTCTTGTTCTGATCGACCAGGACGGCTCAGGACCCGCCGACTCGAACCAGATGTCGATGATGGTCCTCTTGCAGTCAGCCCAGGTCGAGGTGCTTGGAATCACAATCGTCACCGGTAATGCGTGGCGGGATGAAGAAGTTCAGCACACGCTGCGCATGCTCGAGCTGACCGGTCACACCGGCGTCCCGGTCGTTCCCGGCGCAGTCTTTCCGCTCGTACGTACGCAGGAAGAGACTCGTCTTGCCATGCAGATGGTGGGCAAACCGCTGTGGCTGGGGGCATGGGGGCGACGGAGCACTGACCTCGCGCCGCCGGCAGGAGGCGTAGAAGCCGTAAAGGCGGTGCACGGGCCCTGGGAGGTTCCGCCGCTGCCTGAGGGGTCGCCACGAACGCGGCCGCTTGACGAGGATGCAGCACACTTCTTGCTCCGCCAGGTTCGCGCACATCCGGGAGAGGTGACGATCTATGCCGCCGGTCCACTTACGAACATCGCCCTCGCTGTTGCGATTGACCCGAAGTTTGCCGGGCTGACCAAGGGGATCGTCATTATGGGGAGCAGCTTGAACCCGCAAACTGACGATGCGGAGTTTGCAACGAGTCCGCGCCACGAGTTCAATTTCTGGTTCGATCCTGAGGCGGCGCGCATCGTTCTTCGGGCCTCCTGGCCACGAATTGACATCACGACCGTTGATGTCTCCATCAAAGCGATGTTTACGCAGGAAATGTTCGATGCCATCTCGCGATCATCGAGCCCCGCGGCTCAGTACATCTCCAAATTTGCGAAGGAGCGCTACTACTTGTGGGACGAACTCGCAGCCTGCGCCTGGCTCGATCCGAAGATCATGACCAAGGTCCGGGAGGTCTACATGGACGTGGACGTCAGCCACGGTCCGAGCTACGGCAACACGCTCACCTGGGCTGAGAAACTGCAGCCTGTCACCGGCGTGCGACTTGTGCACGCGCAAGTGGACTTGGACCTGCCGCGATTCACCAGGATGTTCGTGGATCTCATGTCAGGTTCCCCGCCGAAGAAGAGTCGGATCGCACGATGACTGTAAGGCCCGTCATCTGCACCGGCACAGACCGAGACAAACTTGACACGGGTGCTGGGTGCCCGACCACTCTTTGAGCAGGTGGAATCGGGCGGCGCGAAATGCGGCTTTACTCATATGGACTAGAGGAGAACAGCAATGCGAAATGTGATTCTGGCGATGACCGTAGCCCTGACTCTCATGACCGGACAGACCCAGTAAGAGCCCCACAAGCCCCTCCCGGTAGACGTCGGACCCGGCCGCATTGCCTGGTTCGACATCACCACGTCCAGGCTGCCGCAATCCCGGGAGTTCTACGGCAAGCTCTTCGATTGGAAATTCAATCCGGTCCAGGGAACCGATGAGGCGCTGGAGATTGTGGCGCGTGGCGTGCCGATCGGGACGATCCGAGGTGCGGAAGGCAAGATCAGCGGATTCAACGGCGTGGTCTATGTTCAGGTGATTGACCTCGAGGCGAGCTGCAAGAAGTCGAAGGAACTGGGAGGAAGCGTAGTGCCCGGCTTCCCGTTCAACCTGACGGACGGCACTGGCGCCATCGCCCTTGTTCTCGACCCAGCCGGACATCCAGTCGGCCTGTACTCGAGAACGCCCCTCGTGCCGTCAGTCGGAGCGAAGTGACGATTCCGGCTGAAACTTCAGAGGCCCGAGACCACCGGAGTTCCCCAAAACCAGATGTGGCCGGGATCGCTCTCAATCCCAGCCACAGTTCACTGGCTACATTGATCTACCGTTTGGCTCCTACTTGGGGAGGATGACGGTGTCGATCACGTGAATCACGCCATTCGATGCCGCGACATCAGCCGTGATGACGTGCGCGTTATCGACCATGACCTTGCCATTGAGGGCGCTGATCTTGACGGCAGAACCCTGGACGGTCTTGGCGGACTTGAGCTTGACCACGTCTTTGGCCATGACTTTGCCAGAGACCACGTGATAGAGGAGGATCTTGGTCAGCTTCTCCTTGTCCTTGAGCAGGGCTTCCACCGTTCCCGCGGGCAACTTGGCGAAAGCTTCATCAGTCGGCGCGAAAACTGTGAAAGGTCCCGCGCCCTTCAACGTCTCAATCAGCCCGGCTGCCTGGAGTGCAGCCGCAAGAGTCTTGAAGCTGCCTGCAGCTACCGCAGTGTCAACGATGTCTTTGGTCGCGGTGCGGTTCGCAGCGCCAACCGAAGCAATGCTTGCGCTAAGAGCAATGGCTATAGCCGCCGCAACGCCAACAATCTTCAATTTCGTATTCATCTCGATCTTTCTCCTATGTTGTTCAAACCAAGTTTTCATTTCCGGGCTCGATACCCGGCTGTCTGGTGTCGGTTCAGCAGGCTCTTCCTTGTGTCCTCGAGTGCCCAACAGAATCGACCCCCCTCCCTCAACAGGCAACACTCTAACCGCTCGATAGACATTTGTCAAGGTTTTATTTAGGACAAATCATATACAAACTAGTGTCAGCCTGCTTGACAGGGACTGGACAGGCAGGTACGATAAGGAAGGTTCTGCTAAACAAAGTATTCGTGCTAAAGGAGATCGTTGTGTCAAGAAAGCTCATTGCCGTCATTTTGTTGCTGGTTTTTACAGGAACGAATATGGATATGGGCGGGCAGGAAGGGATGGAGGTGGTGTCGTCGGTCGATTTTGCGCGGTACACGGGGCGGTGGTACGAGATAGCGCGATTGCCCAACACTTTTCAGAAGAACTGCGCTGGTGAGGTAATGGCGGACTATGCGTTGCTTGAGGGCAAGCAACTGAGCGTCATCAATCAGTGCCGTCTGAACAACGGACAGCTCAGCAAAGCAGAAGGGAGAGCCCGGCTGGCGAGCGAGGGCGGACCGACCTCCAAACTGAAGGTGCGCTTTGCTCCGGCGTGGTTGTCGTGGCTGCCGGCTGTCTGGGGCGACTATTGGGTCATTGACCTCGAGCCCGATTACGGCTACGCAGTCGTTGGGACGCCGGACAGAAAGTATCTCTGGGTCTTGTCGCGCTCGCCACAGATGGAGGCCGAAACCTACAGCCAAATCATGCGCGGAGCCGCAGGCAAGGGCTTCGACGTCTCAAAGTTGCTGACGACGAAGCAAGGGAATTGAACAAAGGCAGCAGTTGATCACCATGAAGACCCTACTCTATCCAATCCGCGCAGTTTCGAAGCAGACGGGCATCAGCATTGATACGTTGCGCGCCTGGGAGAGGCGTTATCAAGTAGTCACGCCACACCGAGACGAACGCGGAAGGCTTTACACAGAAGCCGATATCCATCGCCTCCGCCTGCTGAACGCGGCGGTGGAAAAGGGCCATGCCATCGGTCGTCTGGCGGAACTCACGAACGAGGAACTGCAAACGCTCATCATCAGCTCGCCTGCAGTCTCGAGTGTCGCGCAGGCATTGGGGGCAGGAGTCTCGCTGGAGTCTTTCCCCGGGGAGCGTCCCGCGGCGCGGTCGGTCATGGCAGCTATCGAGCGCCTGGATTATGCGGAAGGGGAGCGCGAACTATCGCTCATGGCCGCTGTGCTGCCGCCGCGTGAATTGGTACACACCGTAGCCGTGCCCCTCATGCGTCAAGTCGGTGAGGCCTGGCACGACGGGAAACTGAGCATTGCGCAGGAACATATGACCTCGGCGCTTCTACGCAATCTGCTGGGCTCGCTGATCCCGCTCCATCGGCGCACTTCGCCGGTGGGCAAGGTGTTGTTTGCGACCCCCGGGGGCGAACACCACGAATTCGGAATTCTGGTCTCGGCAATGTTGGCGGCAGGGGGTGGATTGGGCATCGTCTACCTGGGGGCCAATCTGCCCGGAGAAGAGATTGTCGTGGCTGCGCAGAAGACCGCTCCACAAGCGGTAGTCCTGGGATTCGTTGGAGCCAACGGTGCAAAGGCGGGAATCAAGGAGATTCAGCAGGTCGCTCGCAAGTTGCCCGCGCAGATCGAACTCTGGGTTGGCGGCACGCAGACAGAGGCCCTGGTCGCGGAGGTGAGGAAGACACGGGCTCTCCTGATCGAAGACTTCAGAATGTTAGAGCAGCACCTGCTGAGGTTGGGCGCGCAGTTTTGAGATGACCATCAGCGAGTCTCGCGCAAGGAATGTTCGTCCAGTTCTCACCCCAGAGCCATTTTTGATTGCGCCGACCCTGTGAGAACGCTGCAGGAAATTCGGCTGCCCATGCTGCGGATCGTGCTTCAGTATGGCAAAATCAAGGCTGATCTCGCGCGGTGCGCGAAGGCATGTACCGACAAAGCGGTGTCAACCGGGCGACGTGAATTGCGGCGATTCGTCGCCGCACTGGAAGGGGAATGGTGCGATCATGAACGGAAACACGCTAAGTGTGACAGACAACCGAACCGGGAAGCAGTACGAACTGCCAATTACCGACGGCACGATCCGAGGGATGGATCTGCGGCAGATCAAGGTCGCGGCCGATGACTTCGGATTGATGAGTTATGACCCGGCCTTTACGAACACGGCCTCTTGCAAGAGCCGTATTACCTTCATAGACGGCGATCTGGGCATTCTCGAGTATCGTGGCTATCCGATCGAGCAGCTCGCAGAGAGCAGCACATATCTTGAGGTTGCCTACTTGATCCTCCACGGTGAACTGCCGACCGAGGCTCAGCTCCGTGACTGGATCTGGAATGTATCCCACCACACGTTTATTCACGAAAACATCAAGAAGTTCATGGACGGGTTCCATCACGACGCACACCCGATGGGGATGCTCGTCGGGACGGTTGGAGCGCTGTCGACCTTCTACCCGGACGCAAAAAAGATCTTCGACGAGGCCGCCCGTCGGAAGCAGGTCTACCGGCTGATCGCGAAGGTCCCGACGATTGCCGCCTTTGCCTACCGGCATAGCACTGGACTGCCCTACGCCTATCCGGACAACGACCTCAGCTTTGCGGGCAACTTCCTCAATATGATGTTCAAGGCGACGGAGTTGAAGTACAAGCCAAACCCGATTCTTGAACGCGCCCTGGACGTACTTTTTATCCTTCATGTGGACCACGAACAGAACTGCAGCACGAACGCCATGCGCAGCATAGGGAGCTCACAAGCCGACCCTTATTCGGCGGTTGCTGGTGCAGCCGCGGCGCTCTATGGCCCACTCCACGGCGGCGCGAATGAGGCGGTACTGAGGATGCTCGGTGAGATTGGCACCCTGGATCGAGTTCCGGAGTACGTGCGCCGCGCGAAGGCAGGTGAATTACGTCTCATGGGATTCGGCCACCGGGTCTACAAGAACTACGACCCGAGGGCGCGGATCATCAAGAAGGTGGCTTACGAGGTCTTCGAAGTGACGGGCAAGGATCCGCTCCTGGATGTGGCGCTCGAACTCGAGCGGATAGCTCTCGAGGACGAGTATTTTGTCGAGCGCAAACTCTATCCTAATGTGGACTTCTACTCGGGCATCATCTATCGGGCGCTGGGTCTCCCGGTCGATATGTTCCCGGTGCTCTTTGCCATCCCGCGCACCGCTGGATGGGTTGCGCAATGGGAAGAGATGCTCCTTGATTCGGAACAGAAGATCGCGCGACCACGCCAGATTTACCTCGGCGAGGCGAGACGTGACTACGTTGCCATGGAACAACGCGTCGAACGCCAGCCCAGCAAGGGCTAGTCTAGGAGGCCGTGTCAAAGTCGATCCTTCGAAACGGTCTGGTCCCCGAAGGGGACTGGCGGCGGCTCAACAGAGTGAATTGCATAAAGCATACGCCACAAGCTTGATCAGTCAAGAAAACGACGTCAAGGAAGAATCGCGAGGCGGCAACATACGGTTTGCTCGGATTCTTCTCGGTCAGCCTGACCTTTCCGAAACATTGACCTGCTGTTGCGCTACGTTGACTTGGCCCCGCTCATAACCACGATCTGTTGCGCGTATCTTCGAAGGTCGCGCAGTTGGCGCAGGGACCGAAGGAACTGGCGATTGTAGCCGTCAGCCAAGCACCAAGCCTGCTCGATTGCATCGGCTTCATACAGACGCGGCAGCCCCCAGCTCTCGCCCCTTTTCCGATCGCTTGCGCGCCTCCTCGCTGTCATTGATAACCCTATCGTGGGCGATCGTCGGCCAGTAGAACCATTCTGCAGCGCGCCGTCTTTTATCGCTCCACTGAATGAATCAATCCTCAGAAGCGCGCCAGCTTACCCGTGCCGTTCAGCGTGATCCAGAAGTTGAGACCATCGCTGCAAGCGCCAAACGGGAAAGTACCAGCGCCTGTCGCAAACGTGCCGAGCGGTGCCAAGTCTGCGGCTTTCCACAAAGAGACACTGTGGCCAGTAAAGTTCGTGACCAGGATGCGTTCGCCATCGAAGGCTGCGGTGACAGGCGAATTCAGCCCATTGCCTGTGAGGGTTGCCAGGACGAAGGCGCTTGCCAGAGGACTGCCAACTGCGTCTTTGACACGCACCACGGTCACGGAGTGCGAGGCAGGGTTAGGCACCCAGATGTTCGTGCCATCAAAGACCGGAAATCGGGGGTTGTGGCCCACAGTGATGGTTTGCGCGACGCTGCCATTTGAGTTGAGCTTGAGCAGGTTATCGGCGCTAGCGTCTGTCACCCAGATGTTGGCTCCGTCATAGAGTATGCCAGCGGGCTGACTGAATCCTGTCGAAACCGTAGTCACTGTTGTTGGATTGAGAGCAATGATCGAGACAGAACCAGGAGCGTCAAAGCTAGCCGTCCAAATCCGCGAGCCATCGAAGGCGATGCCTGAAGGTTGGTCTCCCAAAGTGCTAGACAAAGTCGTTACGACTCCTGATTGTTGCGTCGGGTCTATCATATACAGGCTTCCAGGGCTCGGACCTCCGATAATGAAAATCCTACCCATCGCGGCGACGATGCCGAAAGCAGCGGTTGCCCCTGTCCAGCCGTCTAGCAACTTGCCATCACTGGCTCGAACTCTTCAGACTGTGCCGCTGCCTGAATTCGCCACCCAGAGGTCTGCCCCATCAGACTTGACTAATCGGGGGACGCTACCCACTGTAGTCAATCCGATGTCATTCTCGTTGGCAGGAGTCCAAAACTGATCGAGCGCAGCTCTTCGGCTGCCACGTTTGAGCGACTGATCCATGGTTCGAGTGATGAAAGCCGCCATCTGCTCACGGGTGACGTTATTGCCAGGACTGTAAGTCGTCGCGCTTGTGCCGTTGGTGAGTCCTGAAAAGTAAGCCGAGGCGATCTGGCAGAAGAAGCCACTCGCCATCACATCGGTGAATGGCACGGCTAACGTTACCCCTCCACAACTGCCGGTGTCGGCTTTCATCCTGCTTGATAGCACGGTCAGACTTGCCATCAATGAGATGAGTAGAACAAAACGAACAGCAATTGAGCGATTGAATTTCATGGAGAGCCTCCTTCGTGACGATGGAATTGAGCGGCGAAGGTGTTCTACTCTCAGGCGAAAGGCGTGTCAATCAAGCTCTACAGCGACACGCACCGTAAAGCGCGGCAAGGCGCTTGTGTCCGCCGTGGCGCAGCGCACAACTAACCACCAAGCGAGGCGGACGGACGGCCGGCCTCTTGGTGCGCCGTCTTTTCAATCGCAATACGGGATGAATCGAGATTCAGAACTGGCCACCATATTGGTGCCCCAAACCGAAGCCTCCGTGTAAATTTGCGCATTGCTCTGGTGCGCAATCGGCAATAACTCGCGAATTCTCCCATTCCGCTCTGTGGATTTTCCCCAAAGTTCAACAAATGGGTCCTTTGGCTCCATGGCACGATCCTTGCGTTTTTCTTGGGGGCGCTGTTTTTGCGGAAGCGGGGAGACGTCATCTTACACCAACAAGCCTTGTCAGACAGCCTCACTGGTCAAGGTCAGGGCTGCAATCCACGCCGACACTTTGCGGACAGAGGAGTGGATTACGCGGGTGAGAGAAGAGAGTGATGGAAACCGCTAGCGCCAATTGGCGCGAACAGGTGAAGGCGTCCATAGACTCTGGGGCCAAAGGGCCAAAGCGTGAGATAGGGTTCAACTCCAAACGGTGGACAATCGCCCCCTCGGATTGTCCACCGTTCTAGAAAGGGTGCGATGACGGAGAAGTTTCTCGTCCTGGTCTCGATGCCGCCTGGAGCGGAGGGTCGCGTCGAGTTCTGGCAATGTGGTGAGGACGGCTTGGGCGACCGGCAGACCTTCCCGACCTATGAGGAGGCGCGAGTGTGGGCGATTGAGACGGCGCAGCGGATCGGCGCGGACGTGGTGACGCGCCGATGGGTGACATGGAAGTGGGAAGAGGACGAGGCTGGACGACCGATTTCTCTCTTGCCAAAAACATTCTCGCGCGGTGCATGACCTGCTCGTGGCAGACACGGAAAGAAACGCGCTACTTCCCACGAAGAGGCTGAACTCGAAGCCAGTTCTCCCCCCACAGCAGACCCCGCCGAAGGGGCCGCCTCAGGGGCAAAGTGGAGAGAAGCGAAGGATCTTAAGGTGCTGCCGAAAGACACACCGCGCCAAGTAGCTGGGAAGCTGTGTCAAAAGTCGATCTTTCGATTGCTCCCGTCCGCGAAGGGGACAAATTCAATAGACGTGGGCAGCGCCCACGGTCGGGTATCAAAATTGGATTCAACCCTGTAAGGGTTGGCCCATCGGTCATTGTCCCCGGGGGCGCTGCCCCCGTCTATTGAATTTGTCGTCACTAAGGGCTGACGCAAAAACGACTTCACAGATTGGGTAGGATCGTGTAGTTCCATCTGGGCATAGGGAGGCTCTCTATGAAGTTCAATCGCTCAATTGCCATTCGTTTTGTTCTACTAATCTCATTGATGGCAAGCCTGACCGTGCTCTCGAGTAAAATGAAAGCCGACACTGGCAGTTGTGGAGGAGTAACGATGACCCTGCCATTTACAGATGTGATGGCAAGTGGCTTCTTCTGCCAGATCGCCGCGGCTTACTTTTCAGGACTCACCAACGGCACAAC
>JANNRD010000302.1:0-3145 GCA_031401095.1 Acidobacteriota bacterium | reverse complement strand
TCTCCGCCGCGGCGGAGACAGCGGCATGAAAATCATTCCACTTTCAGAAGGCACTTTTACAATTGATAAAACAAAACTGCCAAACTCACGTGAAATCCATCACGGTGCAGACGACAACGCCTCAGGCACGGCGGGATTGCTGGAGCTGGCGCGTCTCCTTTCTGCCGACCGAAAACAGCTGCGCCGCAGCGTCGTTTTTGTTGCATTCACCGCCGAAGAGTCTGGCTTGATTGGATCAAAGGCCTACATCAATAACCCGCCGGTCCCGTTGTCCGAGAGCATTGCGATGCTCAATATGGATATGATCGGGCGGCTGCGCGAGAAGAAGCTAAACGTCGGGGGTATCGGTACTTCACCCGAATTCCGACAACTTGTGGAATCGATCAACAAAGGCACATTCTCGCTCCAGCTCAACGAGGACGGCTTTGGGCCGAGCGATCATTCATCTTTCTACTCGAAACAGATTCCCGTGCTGTTCTTCTTCACGGGTAGCCACGATGATTACCATAAACCTTCAGACACCGCCGATAAGATCAACTATGAGGGAGAGGTTAGTGTCGTCCAGTTTGTCGCCGACATAGCACGCGCGATCGATCAGAGCGGTGCACGCCCCGCGTATGCCCTGGCGCGCAGCCAGTCGACTGGACGTTCATCAGGGTTTCGGGTTTACCTTGGCACCGTGCCAAACTACGCTGAGTCCGAGGATGGCATGCTGCTTGATGCGGTTCGCGAGGATTCCCCAGCATCCGCAGCTGGGCTCAAGGCGGGTGACAAGATCGTCAAACTCGCTGGACGTGATGTCAAAAACGTCTACGACTACACTTACGCACTGGGTGAGATGAGGGGCGAGCAGGAGTACGAGGTTGAAGTCATGCGGGGGAGTCAGCGCTTGAAGTTCAAGCTGACACCGCAATCAAGAAAGTAAGAGAACTGGACGGTTCCCGGAATTCACTTCAGAACGTTGCCGGAGCATCTTAATGAGTCTGAGAACGAATACTTTGTTTTTAGCGACGATCCTGATGGCGAGCAGTGTGTTGGTTCGGGCTCAAGCAGTGCCGCCTGCGGTGCAGGCGAGATCGGTCGATGAAGCACAACTTGGCAAGCTGCCGCCTTCACTTCGTGAGCGCGGGCGCGCTCTGCTCGCTGAAGGCGATGAGATACAACGTGCACGAATGGCCCGCGAGCTTGTCAGGCAGCCCGGCACCGATGCCCTGGAGTTTCTGCTCTCGGTTCTGACAGCAGATGCGTCAGCGCGAGTTCGCTTCGAGATACTGGATCGGCTCGGCCGACTGGCGGACCCGCGAGTCAGAGCGGTCTTGCCGCAAATTGCCGCAACCGATCCCGACACACGACTCGCATTGCTCGCACTAGAACAATTACGATTTCACCAGACTCGTGAATTGGCTCAGTTACTAGCACGGCGAATCGAGAAGGCCCGCGTATCAGGTGCCGAGACGGACCTTCGCAGACTGGGTCAGGAGCAGGAACGATGGATCTCGCTCATCCGCGGGACGATGCTGCCTTCCTTCATGCGGACACCTCCACCTTTGTTTTCGTTGAAGAGGTCCGATGAGGCGGTGCGCATCCTCGCGTTTGGTGACTTTGGCACCGGCTCTGAAGCGCAGAAACAGACGGCCGTTGCAATGCAGAGTTTTCATCGCCAATCCCCATTTGATTTCGGACTTACCCTCGGCGACAACTTCTACAGTGTCGGCATGGACAGCCCTTCCGATCCCCGCTGGAAGACCCAGTGGGATGCGCTCTATGACCCGATGGGAATTAACATCTACGCCACCTTCGGCAATCACGACTGGGGTTCTGCAGACAGCCCGGCGGCTGAGTTGCTCTACGCGAGACAAAGTCCAAGCTGGCGCATTCCAGCACCCTACTACACCTTTACCGCAGGACCGGTTCAGTTCTTCGCTCTCGACACAAACGAGATCTCGGAGGCGCAGTTGCTGTGGCTCAAGGATGAACTGACGAAGAGTAACGCCACCTGGAAACTGGTCTACGGTCATCACCCCATCTACTCCCACGGAATGCACGGGGATACTCCGGACCTCGTTGAGCGTCTTCTGCCCGTTCTCAAAGGGAGAGCCGACATTTATATCGCTGGTCACGATCATGATCTGCAACACCTGAGTGCGGAGGATGGCCTTCACTTCTTCATTTCCGGAGGAGGAGGAGCCGGGATTCGCGCAATCAAGCCGGGCCCACGCTCCCTCTTTGCGAGGAGCTCATACGGGTTTGCCGTGCTTGAGGCAAATGGGAAGCAACTCAAGGTTCGGTTCATCGATACAACGCTGAAGGAACTTCATGAGGCCACACTGACGAAGTCTGGCGGCATCGCCGTTCTTGCCGAAAGAGCGCAGTGAGAGCAGATCGGAGCGTCACGCGCAAATGGCGCAATGTGGAAATTTGCGTACTACGGCGGTGAGGGCGTCCCGAGATTGGACGAGGCCACTCAGCCGTTCCCACCTCTGTGCAAGTCTTCGACATCATCATGCCAACCATTCGGACAGTCGGCTTGACCGCGCTCTCGCTCTCGATCGGGTGGGGGATTCGCGGCAACTTCGGACATGAAAATGGGGCCATGATTCCAGGCGCGCTGGCGGCAATGGCGGTCGTCCTCGCCAGCGACCGCTCAGATTGGTTACGGCGCATCGGTTACTTCGCCTTCTTTGGCGCGATTGGATGGTCATTTGGCGGGAGCATGTCATATGGGCAGGTGCTTGGATACACGCACTCAGGCGACTCTCTCTCGGTGCTCTATGGTTTTGCGTCTCTTTTCGTGATCGGCTTTCTCTGGGCCGCGATCGGTGGTGCCGGAACGGCGCTGCCCGCGATTCTGGATCGTCGTCATTTGACTGAGTTCTTTACGCCACTGACGGTCATCTTCGCTGCCTGGTGGGCTCAGGACATTTTCGAGGAATGGCTGGTCGCGGTTAACCCCGATTATCGACAGCAGAGCCCGCTTTACTGGAACGACACGGACTGGCTCGGTGTCCTCATTGCGATCGCGGCCGTCCTTGTCCTGGCGCTGATCAGACGGCGACTGGATCGGGCAAGCTCATTGATTCTTCACATGGCCATCGGCTGGTGGATTGGTTTTGCCCTCCTCGTTCTCGTTCTTGGCTGGCGAATG
>JANNRD010000301.1:0-5375 GCA_031401095.1 Acidobacteriota bacterium | reverse complement strand
CGCTGAGCCCCAGCTCGGCATGACCTTGAGATTCCGCGTCACGGCCAAAGCATGCCGAGCTGGGGCTCAGCGTTCCCAGGGCTACGCTCGCTGTACCGTACCGGCCCCCCCGCTAGTTGCGATCTGAAGGCCCTTGAAACTGGTCGGTCTGAGGCGAAGCCTCGCTAGTAGATCTTCACCTCGCTGATCTGGATGATGGGCTGCACATTGGTATAGTTCGGTATGTCCCCCATGATCTCCGCGGAGTGAGGGCCGAACGCCGCCTGAAAGTCCTCGATCGATTCAAAACACATATGCCCCAGCGCGAGGAAGGGCGGTTCGGAACCCGGTGTCGCTCCACTCAGCCCCTGTTCGACTGAGATGCTTTTGCATAAATCGCCAAAGCGCTCCCTGACCAGTGGAATATGGCTCTCACAATAGTAGGAAATATCGAATCTGCTCTCAGCGCTCTTTGGATAAAGCACACTAACCTTGATCATCTGTCTGTTCCTCCGATGGTTGAATTATTGTGTCTTAAGTCCACCGCCGCTCCGTCACCGCGTGACCGGCACCGGCGGAGGACCTGCAGGAATGTACGGCTTGTAGACAAAGTCCTTCGTCTTCTCCTTGAATTCCGCCTTTATTGACTCGCGCGTCTTTGCGTCTTCGAAGAGATCAACCATTGTCGCCGCCAGCGTTTTTGCCGCATAGACGAGTCCCTTGTGTCCGATGGACATCCCGCCACAGGCGACGACTGGCCACGCATGCCATATGCTGTCGGGCGCCGTCGTCACCGATAGATGCAGCGTCGGCACGAGCCAGCTCACATCACCGACATCGGTCGATCCGCCAGGCGGATCCGGCAAGGGCTCTTCGAGCGGGTTCACTTTCCCATTAAGACCGGTCTCCTTCTTGCCGGTCGCTCTCTGAATCGCTCGCGCAAAGGCCTGTTCCTCTTCGGTGTAAGTGATCGAACCGAGCAGGTTCAGATTCTGCTGCAGCAACTTTGCCCCGGCCATGTTGACCAGTATCTCGTGACACCCGCTCTGAATCGTGAGTTTCGACTCGACACCGGCGATCAACCCCGCGCCTCTGGCTATCTCTCGCACGCGCTCGAGGACGACATCGACGCCCGGCCGCTTAGAGTCGCGCACCCAACACCAGACCTTGGCGTAGTCGGGCACAACGTTGGGCACGTCACCACCCTTGAGAATCGCGTAGTGCAAGCGCACTGATGGCTTGACGTGCTCTCGCAGGAGGTTGATTCCGTGAGTGAAGGCTTCGAGGCCGTCTACCGCACTGCGTCCATTCCATGGATCAAACGCAGCGTGTGACGTCCGGCCTTTGAATTCGACGATGAGGTCGACGATTGCCTGAGTGCTGTGTACATCCGCTCTGATCTCGGAGTCGGGATGCCACGCGAGACAGACGTCGAGGTCTTTGAAGAAACCGTCGCGAGCGAGATAGACCTTACCAGAAACCGACTCTTCAGCAGGTGTTCCGTAGAAGCGGATCGTTCCGCTGAGTTTTCCCGCTGCGATGAGTTCTTTGATGGCAATGGCGGCACCAAGACTCGCGGTGCCGAAGAGATTGTGCCCACATCCGTGACCCGGAGACCCCTCTTCCAGGGGTTCCCTGGTCGACGTTGCTTTCTGAGAGATGCCCGGAAGGGCGTCAAACTCACCGAGAATCCCGATGATTGGCTTGCCCTGTCCGTATGAGGCAATAAAGGCAGTCGGCATGCCCGCCACCCCGCGCTCGACCTTGAAGCCCTGCTGTTCAGCATGATCGGCGAGGAGCTTTGCTGACTTGTGTTCGCGAAGGGCCGTCTCGGCGAACTTCCATATTTGGTCGCTGAGACCGATCAATGTGGCCTTTTGTTTCTCGATTGAAGCTACTGCTTCCTCTTTCTTTGCACTTTGAGCAGGGAAAGAGGAAGTGAGAGCAAATGCCCAGAGAATTGTCAGTGCGAAGCGGTGTCCGGGCGGTCTTTTCATTTTGATCTTCCTTGATTGACTTTATCGTGACTCGAGGCTTGACTCCCAGCCTGATGAAGCCGTCAGGCCTCGTGCTCACCCTATGCTTGCGGGTTTCACTTCTTCCGCAGCACGCGTCCAGGTCGTGAGCCCGTTATCTGTCCATGGTCCAGTACAACCGCGCCGTTGACGATGACGTAGTCGATGCCCTCGGGTGTGGCCGTTGGGTTCGATGTCGTCGCCCGGTCGATGACTTTCGCTGAATCGAAGGCCACCACATCCGCCCTCATCCCAACCCTTAGCCTGCCTCGATCGCTCAGCCCAAAGCGTTCGGCGGGCAGCGACGTCATCTTGCGGATTGCTTCCTCCAGCGAAATTGCCCGCTCTTCTCTGACATAGCGGCCGAGGATGCGTGGATAAGTGCCGGCGCCGCGCGGGTGTGTGCCACGAATCGCGCCGTCACTGCAAAACATGATCCTGGGCGCCGCGAGAAACTTCTTGAGGTCCTCTTCGATCATCGAGGTGACGATGACGGCCGAACGTCCTGTAGCCCCGTCACCGCGCGTCCGTCGAACGATCTCCTGAATCACGGTTACCGCATCCTTACCTGTCGTGGTCGCGATCTCGGCGATCGTTCTGCCCTGCCACGAGGCGTCGGGGGTGTATGTCGAGAGCAGTACATTCTTCGCGCCACCTACTTCAGCCAGACCTTTTTCCCACGCCGCGCGGTCGTCCCAATCGCGTGTCGGTATGAGAACGGTGATCGTCGAATGCCAGTAGAGGTAGGGATAGACGTCAGCCGTCACATCCAATCCCTGACGACGAGCATCGCTGAGCATCTTGAGAACCTCATCGGCTCGTCCCCAGACTTGAGTCGAGCCAAGCTTGATGTGTGAGATATGTGCCGCAATGCGCGCCTCTCGAGCGATCTGGATGACTTCGCGAAAGGCTTCGAATGCTCTATTGGCTTCGTCACGGACGTGACTGATATAGATGCCGCGGTACTTGGCGGCGACGCGCGCACAGGCAATGAGTTCCGCCGTTGTCGCGTAGTAGCCGGGATCGTATTCGAGACCGGAGGAGAGTCCGAGCGCACCCGCCTTCATCTCACGTTCGAGCAGCTCAGTCATCCGCACGATTTCAGCGGGAGTGGCAGCTCGCTGATAGTCGGTTCCCATGACTTCGCGTCGAAGCGTGCCGTGTCCGACGAAACTGGCAATGTTTATTGCCGGAGACCTGGCGGTGATCCCGTTGAGGAAATCGCCAAGCGGCAGTCGCGAGCTGCCATCCTGACCAACGATGGCAGTAGTGATCCCCTGCCGGATCTGGCTTTCAGCATCCAGTTCCTCGAGGATGCGGCCGTCTGCGTGGCTGTGAGTGTCGATAAAGCCGGGAGCGACCGTCAGCCCCAGCGCGTCGATGACGCGTTCGCCAGGCTGCGGTTTGAGGCGACCGATCTCCGTGATGCGGTCATCAAGGATGCGAACGTCAGCGCGACGCGCAGGCGAGCCAGCTCCGTCAATTACCGTTCCACCAGCAATCAGCAGTGAGGTCGCCTGTGCAGCGACGGTCGTCGAGAGCACGGTCAACAGAAAGAGAATGAAAGGGCTTCGCATTCGTGCTTATCCTCGCGATTAACCTAAGAGACCCGGCGGTCCGTGAATCCATCTCGAAACCGGACGGTCGCCTGGCGCCCCACTCAAGGCAGCCGACTGGACTGCCAGGCAACCATCTGCCACTTACCGACTCTCCTGACATAAACATCGATGTAGCGGATGGTGAAGCTCTGCTCCTGGCCACGTGAGATGACCTTGACCCTGGCTCGCCCGTTGATGATCGCTGAATCGGCATAGACACGCGCCCGGGTGTCATCGCTTTCGATCGACACGTACTTGAGGTTTCCAGATTCAATCCCTGCGAGAAACTCCTTCTTGCTTTCCGTGACTCCGGTCAAATGCGTGTAGGTAAGATCGTCTGCAAGAATACGATTGAGCTCAAGGAGATCGCCCCGCGTCATGGCAGCGAAGCGAAGCGCATCGATCCGGAGTATCTCGTCGGCAACCTTATCGGTTCCGGAATTCTGAGCCGATGAGACGGAAAGAGAAATCATCAGAAGAGAGACTGTCAACAGTAGTTTGGTCATTGGATTCTCCAGTCGCACGGTGGGACGCAGCAAAGAGAGGCGTCCTTCATTCGCTCGCAACGTCCGGCGGAAGAGTACACCATGAGAATGACGTCGACAACGAGACCCGATCCGGGCCTGTCGGTGTGAGCAATTTTCGGGATCTGCCACGATCGTTGTTTGGACGTGGAGGACCAGCTCAGCTTTTGACGCTGTAAATGGGAGGATATCGTAGGAGTTGAAAACAGCTCTGCGCGGAAGGCATGCGTCAGCAGGGCATGACATGATATGGCACCGTACTGGGGCAGATAGTCAACCCAAGAGGTCGCCTTGCAGTGATCCCAGACCCGAGCAGCGCCGCACGATGACGAGGTTCGAGGTGACGCGTGCGGGCTGGGTTGTCCATTATAAAAGAAGCAAAGCCAAAGAACTTCTGTCTTTTCTCTCACACCATACTCCGTAAAGCTGGGTCCGGAGTTCATCGGCCGAGCCGTGGCGGCATTGGCCAGTGACCAGCAGGTTTTGCGCCGGACTGGCGCTGTCCTGGTAGCGCCGGCGTTGGCTGAGGAGTACAGCTTCACCGATGTCGATGGTCGTCAGCCGCGTCCACTCACCCTGACGGACGTGTAGTAGCCAGCGGCTGTCTAACCCCGCGCTTGAGCCATCGCGCCCACGGTTCGTTCTACTGTGCCGCCGCGGCGCGCGGCTCAGCGCGGAAGGTTAGGCATTGTGATCAGCACTCCTCTTTTAGTGCGAGCCGTCATTCTTTGCCCAGTTGATGACTTTCTTACCAATCTCCCTGGTCATCGCAGTCGATGCATCGACATCGAATCGATAGTGAATTCCCGCCCAGATGCGCGAAAGACCTGCTTCCGCGGCAGGCACCCTGAAGACAGCCTCGTCGCGTGGAAAGAGGTAGGTCAGAACCTCAGCATACGAGCCATCGTAAATGGCGTGTGCCGACGGGTAGCTTGGGTGCGGTGGCACGGCGAAAAGAATAGTGACCGTCGGGTCGAATTGATGCGGCCGGATATACCAGTAGGCGTACTTCGCGTCGAAAGCCGCGACGATTGCGTCATAGCCGGCGACTGAGAAGAGCGCATAGGCTCGTGCTGCTCGCAGAGGATTCGCATCCAGCCCGTACTCGAATATCTTCTTGCTCAAAATGTCGGTCCAGATAAGCTGGACGTGTGTCTGCCAGTAAAGGCCGCCCCTCGTGGTTGCGAAGCTTGCGCCAAGTGCCGGAAGCACGCGAGAGAAGCTCTTTACCTCAGCGAGGTCTTTCTCGAACAGGGGCG
>JANNRD010000300.1:0-5283 GCA_031401095.1 Acidobacteriota bacterium | reverse complement strand
CGCACAGTCAGGTCGGCGAGTCGGTCGTCAATCCGCACCTCTATTTCAGCAATAACGTCAGTGGCGGGATAGCGTTGCTTGACGCAATGCTCGAGACTGGTGTTCGACGTCTGGTCTTCTCTTCGACTTGCGCAGTCTACGGCGAGCCATCGAGCATGCCGATCACTGAAGAACTGCCGCTGCAGCCGGTCAACGCCTACGGTGAAACGAAACTTGCATTTGAACGCGCGCTTCGCTGGTACCAGACAGCCTACGGTTTTCGCTACGTCAGCCTGCGATACTTCAATGCCGCCGGCGCAACCGAACGGTGCGGCGAAGACCACGCCCCCGAAACTCACCTTATTCCGATAGTCCTCGATGTTGCTCGCGGCAAACGAGAATATGTCAGCGTGCTCGGCGAAGATTACCCGACACCTGATGGCACCTGCATTCGCGACTATATCCACGTTGTCGACCTCGCAGAGGCACATCTTCTCTCGCTGCTGGCTCTCGAGAAGGGAAGCGGCGTCTACAATCTGGGCTATGGTGCCGGGTATTCGGTTCAGGAAGTGATCGAGATGGCGCGACAGGTGACGGGTCGCACGATCCCCTCGGAGGGAGCTCCGCGACGGCCGGGTGATCCACCAATTCTGATTGCGAGTGCTGACCGCGCGATGGCCGATCTGGGCTGGCAACCGCGCCATAGTGAACTCGATGTCATCATCGACTCGGCTTGGCGCTGGCACCTCGCACACCCGAACGGCTACGGCAGCGAATGATCGCCAACCCGGCCAATTCGCCCTGGGGCCGGCTCAAGTTCAGACTATACGATGCGTGTCATAGCTGGCAGTCTGAAAGGGCGGCGACTGCGAACCCTCGATGGTTTGAAGATTCGTCCAACTTCGGACCGGCTGCGGGAAACCCTCTTCAACGTGCTTGCTCCACGGATGCCGGGCGCCCGGTTTCTGGATCTTTGTGCGGGTTCGGGTGCGGTTGGCATAGAGGCCGTTTCGCGTGGTGCGAGTGCGGTGGTCTTTGTTGAATCGTCGAGGCGGGCCGCGGCGCTCATCAAGGAGAATCTGGAGCATTGTGGAGTAGCGCAGGTAGCGCGAGTGATCAACCGGGATGTCCTTGCCGGACTCCGCTTCATCGGGTCGAAGGAGTCGGAGCCGTTGCAGCCAGGGCAGCCAATTCAATTTGATATCGTCTACTTCGACCCCCCGTATGAGTCTCCCCTTTACTCACCCGTGCTCGATTCAATTTCAAAGAACAGTATCCTCGCGCATGATGGACTGGTAGTTGTCGAGCATCGCGGTGCGGTACTCCTTGCGCCGAGTTATGGCAACCTTCGTCCCTATCGCGAGATCGCGCAAGGCGACTCGAGATTGACTCTCTACTCGCGCGAAGAGGCATAAAGACGTCTACGCCATGCCGCCGGCTAGCCTCACAAGCCGGGCTCGTGCTAGGATCTGCGCTCGTTTGAACAGCGCATCGTCGTCAACAGCCTGTCAGTGAAGGAGAGCGTTGTGATCCGTCGTGCGATCTATCCTGGTACGTTCGACCCGGTAACCAATGGTCATCTCGATATCATCGAGCGGGCTTGCACGCTCTTTGATGAGGTCATCGTCGCAATCCTCGTCAATCCGGGGAAGACCCCGATGTTCCCGCTCGAGGAACGGGTGACGATCCTCGAGGAGGTCCTCAACGCCCGTTTTCGGCAAGTGACGGTGGATACCTTCGACGGTCTGCTGGTTGACTATGCGCTGCGCAAGGGAGCGCAAGCCGTTGTCCGCGGGATTCGAGCGATCTCGGATTACGAGTATGAACTGCAGATGGCTCTCATGAATCGGCGACTGAAACCGCAGGTTGAGACGGTGTTTCTCATGTCTGCGCAGGAGAATTCCTATCTCAGTTCACGGATAGTCAAGGAAGTCTTCAGCCTCGGCGGCACGATCAGCGGACTCGTCCCGGATCTGGTCATTGAACGCATGCGAGAGAAGCTACGGAACCTCACCCCCTGAATCTTTCTTTATTCAAGGAGGACAGATGAGCAGTCAGATATTTACCGCGTCCGCGAGGGCGCGGGCGACAAAGCTATCGTCAGTAGCAGCCATTGTTGCCGCAGCGGAAAAGCTGCGGGCGGAGGGTGTTGATGTCATCGATCTTGGGGCTGGTGAGCCGGACTTTCCGACACCTGCCAACGTCAAAGCGGCTGCCAAGAGAGCCCTTGACGAGAACCTCACGAAGTACACCGCGTCGAGCGGCATCCTTCCACTGAAGAAAGCGATTTGTGCGCGAATCGAGACCGATTTTGGGGCGCAGTATGAACCGACGCAATGTACCGTCACAGTTGGTGGCAAGCAGGCCATCTTCAATGCCATCCTCTCACTGATAGATCCGGGTGACGAGGTTCTCCTCGAGCGGCCCTGCTGGGTGTCCTTTCCCGAAATCGTCAACTTTGCTGAGGGTAAGTCGGTTTTCATCGATACCGAAGAAACTGATTTTCATCTGACTGCGGCTGCAGTCAGGAAGGCGATCACACCACGCACGAAACTCCTCGTCGTCAACTCCCCGTCAAACCCGACGGGAAGAGCCATCAGCCCGGAGGAGTTTCAGAAGATTGTCGAGGTCGCTGTCGAGCACGGGATCTGGGTCATCTCCGATGAATGTTACGTTCAATTTGTCTATCCGCCGCGAAAGCCGTTCTCGGCAGCGACGCTGCCTGCTGAGCTTCGCTCTCGCTTGCTGATTGCCGGGTCGCTCTCGAAGACCTACGCCATGACTGGCTGGCGCCTGGGGTTTGCGATCGGACCGAGTGAGTGGGTGTCGGAGGTCACAAAGGTCACCAGCCAATCCACATCAAACGTCAATTCGATAACCCAATACGCTGCGCTCGCGGCGCTGACAGAGTCCCAGGACTCGGTGGCCGAGATGCTCCAGGAGTACACTCGAAGGCGTGACTGGCTGGTGCCGGCGCTGAATGCGATCCCCGGGGTCAAATGCGGAGTTCCCGAGGGCGCATTTTATGCCTTTCCCGATGTCAGAGGTTTGATCGAGGATTGCGGTCTCGAGAGCTCGAAACATCTTGCAGATACGCTGCTCTATGAGTACGGAGTTGTGCTGACACCCGGATCGGCCTTTGGCATCGAAGGCTATCTGCGTCTTTCTTACGCGAATTCGCTCGAAGCGCTTGAGGAGGCGGTGACTCGGATCCGTGGCTTGCGAGACGCTCGCGCGAAATAAGAAGCAGGAACAACGGAACATACGGAATCAAACGGAAGGCACAGAAGGAGCCAAAGGAGATTCCGTGTCTTCCGTTCTATTCCGTATGTTCCGTTGTTTCTCCGACAACTGAGGCGACGGCGCTTCGCAGCATGAAGAAGCCACGAAAAACTCCCCGCTCGTCGACCCGCTCGACCTCGTCGCCCTACTCAAACAATGCCGGGCTTGATATCGATGCCGTCATCACGGCGTTACGCGGCGCACCGGAAGGTCTTTCGGCACCCGATCTCGCCGACGAACTGGAGCTCAACTCAGCCCAGCGGAAGTCCCTTCCTCAATTGCTCAGCCGCTTGCAGGGGACCGGGTTGCTTCGCCGTCAGGGGCGTGAATTCGTCTGGTCCCACTCTTCCCGAGTGTTGACAGGAACACTTCGCCAGCGGCGTCGAAAGACAATCAGTTTTGTTCCGGACGATCCTGAAGATCGTGCCCGCGGTCGTGTTCGCATCGCACCGGAGGAAACCGGGGGCGCTTTCGATGGTGATCGCGTCGTCGCGGTTCTCGCGCACCAGACTCTGGGTGGTGTTCGTGAGGCAAAGGTCGAGATGATTGTTCGTCGCGGCCAGTTGCGCATTGTTGGCCGTCTCCATCACGGCTTTCGTGACTCCTGGGTCGAGTCACTCGACGAGAAGTTTCCCCTCGAGATCGACATCACCGACCGGGCTGCCAGGGATCTTGACGATGGATGGATCGTCGCCGTTGAGGTCACTCGATACCCAACCGGGCGCGAACGACCAGCCGGGAAGATCGTCGAACGACTCGGCAAGTCCAGTGAAGATGCCGGCATGGATATTGAGATCGTCATTCATAAGCACGATCTCCCGGTCGAGTTTCCGTCGGAAGTGCTCGACGAATCCAATCACGTCCCAGTCGAGGTTACCGCAGCCCAGGTTGCGGGGCGACTAGATCTGCGGCAAGTCCAGACCGTGACGATTGACGGCGAGTCGGCGCGCGATTTTGATGATGCGATCAGCCTCAGCCGGCTCGCGAATGGAAACTTTCAACTCGGCGTTCACATTGCGGATGTCAGCTATTACGTCCGCGCCGGAAGCCCTCTCGATCTCGAAGCGCGAATGCGTGGAACCTCGGTCTACTTTCCTGAGCGCGCGATCCCGATGCTGCCCGAGAGACTGTCGAACGGGATCTGCTCCCTCAATCCGAGGGTCGATCGACTGACGATGTCAGCGCTCATGGATGTGGATCGCGAGGGAACCGTCGTTGCTTACGAACTGAAGGAAACCGTCATTTGCAGCAACGAACGAATGACCTATACCGATGTCAATCACTTGTTGGCTGCGCCGGACGGTGAGGTGGCGCAACGATACGCGCATTTGATGCAGTTCTTTCACACCATGAAAGAGCTGGCTGAGATTCTGATTCGCATGCGAGGGCAGAGAGGTGCGATCGACTTCAACCTTCCGGAATCGGTCTTTGAGTTTGATGATGAAGGCCGGATCGGTGGTGTTATCAGGGCCGACCGCAACATTGCGCATCGGATCATTGAGGAGTTCATGCTGCTCGCGAACGAGACAGTGGCCGGACACCTGGCGCGACTCGTGCCGTCGCTCTTTCGCGTCCACGAGGAGCCAAAGCCGCAGCGCGTCATCGAGTTTGCTGAGCTGGCGGCCGCTTATGGTTACAGGTTCCCGGCGAGCGGCGCGACTTCGAGGGACTATCAGCGGCTTTCGAGAGAGCTCGATGGTCAACCGGAGGAACGTGTTCTCGCGTTTTCGATGCTCCGGTCACTCGAAAGGGCTCGCTACTCAGCAAAGAACCTCGGGCACTTCGGTCTGGCTGCGCCGGTCTACACTCACTTCACCTCGCCGATCCGCCGCTACCCGGACTTGATCGTCCATCGTATTCTGAGAACGGTTCTGGCGCGTGGGCGGCATCCGGCTCCCATTCCCCTCGGGGAGCTCGAAGAGATTGCCGACGAGTCAAGTGAGCGGGAGCGGGTTGCGGACGCTGCTGAACACGAACTCGCTGCATGGCGAAAGGCTGTCTTCATGGCCGGCAGGATCGGCG
>JANNRD010000299.1:0-18163 GCA_031401095.1 Acidobacteriota bacterium | reverse complement strand
GCTCTAGTCCAGATGTAGTAGGACGGCTATATTGCCTTCTGCGACTGGCGGTGGGAGATCGACAAAATATTTTTGAATCCAACTGCGCGTCTCTGATCCTCGAACAATAAGAATTACGGAGATGCAGGAGCAGAGAGATGTACGGCTGCTGATAGGATTGTTATCAGACTCGAGACTGGGCAACGAGCCGGGACCTGCACGCTTTTCTCGAGGCCAGCGAAGCTCTAAGCGGCGCAGACGAACAGGCAGAAAGTGACTGAGAGTCTTCAACAAAAGATTCCCACCACCTGTGGATAACTGGGAGAGAATTATGCAAACACTCTGGCAAGACCTGCGCTATGGCGTGCGAATGTTGATGAAGGCGCCCGGCTTCACGTTGATCGCCGTCATCACGCTGGCGCTGGGCATCGGCGCCAACACGGCGATATTCAGCGTGGTGAATGCCGTGATCTGGCGCCCTTTGCCGTATGAGCATCCGGAACAGTTGGTTATGGTCTGGGCAAGGTCAACGCGCGAGAAGCAGCCTATACCGTCGCCGAACTCGCCAGCGATGTTTCTTGCCTGGCGTGAAAACAAGGACGTCTTCTCGGATGTCGCAGCGTATGAAGACGCCGCGATCGCTCATCGCCCACGATTTTTTCTGACTGGCGGAAGCGAGCCGGAACGCGTCGCGGGAGCATACGTATCGGGCAATCTCTTTTCGCTGCTGGGAGCCGGGCCCGTGATGGGCCGCAACCTCACGGTCGAGGATGAGCAGCCCGGGCGGGAGCCAGTCGTTATTCTCAGCGACGATTTCTGGCGGCGCCGGTTCAGCGCCGATCGGGACGTGATCGGAAAGCCGCTTCGGTTGAACGACAAGACGTTCACCGTCATCGGCGTGATGCCGCCGGAATTCAAACTCAGCTACCCGAAACCGACCGAGTTGTGGACGCCACTTACTTTCGGGCCAAAAGAGAGGGCCAATTGGGACGAGGCCGCCTACAAGGTGGTTGCGCGTCTCAAACCAGGCGTGACGATCCAGCAGGCGCGGGACGCGACGACGCGGTTGACGCAGCAGATGCTGGGGCCACACAGGAACTCAGCTCAGGAACTGTACGCTCAATTCGATCGGCTTCACGATTATCACTTCGGTCAAATGAGGACGCCGCTGTATCTGTTGTTGGCTTCAGTCGTCGCAGTGTTGCTGATCGCCTGCGTCAACGTAGCCAACCTGTCGCTGTCGCGCGCTACAGAGCGAGACAGGGAGATCGCCGTGCGCGCCGCAATGGGCGCGAGCCGGGGGCGGTTGATCCGACAATTGGTGACAGAAAACCTGACGCTGTCGGCGCTTGGAGGGGTGGCGGGAGTGTTACTGGCTTTCTGGGGACGCGACCTCTTAGTCGGGTTGATGCCGAGCGCCGTCCCGCGCAGTGACGACGTGAAGATCAACGCTGTAGTTTTGAGCTTCACCGCGTTGCTCTCGATTTCGGCCGGAGCGCTTTCCGGATTACTGCCGGCGCTTCAGGCTTCAAGGCTGGATTTGAACGAGTCACTCAAGGCCGGCACGCGAAACGCCACAGTGCAAGGCCGAACGCGACGATGCCGCGATTGGCTGATCATTGCGGAAACGGCGCTGGCGCTGGTTCTTCTCGTGGCCGCCGGCCTGATGATTCGCAGTCTCTGGCAGCTTCATCGCATCGAACTCGGATTTAATCCGAAGAATGTTCTGACAATGCATTTCACAATTCCCCCATACAAGTTCAATCCGGACGGGACCCAGAAAAGAGAATTTGTCGATGCTCAGCAGAGAGCGTTCATTGAGCGAGTGGTTGAGAACGTTAAATCGTTGCCTGGTGTCGTCAGCGTGGCGGCGACGGCCTCTGTTCCGTTGCGCGGGGTAGATTACTTCGCCGGTTTTGACATTGCCGGGAAGCCATCCGGACGATACGGCGCGCGTTACCGAGTTGTCGGCAATGATTACTTCCGCGCGATGGGCATTCGCCTGTTGAAAGGGCGCCTGTTCACTGATCAGGACACGCGACAGTCAGGCAGGGTTGCTGTGATTTCGGAAGAGATGGCAACAAAGTTCTTTCCGAATGAAGAGCCCTTGGGCCAGCGATTGGATCCTTCTGATTGGAACGCAGAGCTTATCGGCGTGGTTGCCGATGTGCGCTACAAGAAGCCCGGCAAGCCGCTCGAACCAGCCTTCTATATGCCGTTCAGCCAGGAATCATTCAACCCGATGTGTCTGGTAGTGCGTACTGAGCGCGATCCGTTGCAGTTGGCTCCGGCGGTGCGCCGCGCCGTCTGGGCGGAAGACAAGGATCAGCCGCTGGAAGAGGTCGCCACGATGGAGCAGATACTGGCGGCCTCGCTCTCCGATTCGAGGTTCATTTCGGTCACGCTTGGAGCCTTTGCGTTGATCGCGCTGCTGCTCGGAGCGACCGGCATTTACGGAGTGATCTCGTACACCGTGGCGCAGCGCACGCACGAGATCGGCGTGAGGATGGCCCTGGGCGCACAGCGCGGAGACGTGCTCGGGCTGGTGATCAAACAGGGAATGTCGCTGGCGCTCGCGGGCGTAGGGATCGGGCTGCTGGCGTCGTTCGGACTGACGAGGTTGGTATCGGGACTGCTGTTCGGCGTGAGCGCGACTGATCCACTGACATTCGTCACGATTGCAATGTTGCTGATGTTCGTCGCGGCGCTGGCTTGTTGGATTCCGGCGCGGCGGGCGACGAAGGTAGACCCGATGATTGCGCTGCGCTGCGAATGAGTCCGACTCAAGGATCCTGAGGCTTCGGAAACAATTTCACGGCCGGCGAGCACAACGGGCTACAGGTCAGAAAGAAAGGGTGACCATACTGTGAACATGCTGTTAAGAAGCTACTTTTCTTCGAACCACTTATGGGCCGCGAGATATTTCGCAGAGAAGGCGGGGGTTATTGAGGAATCCCATTCGGGGCGTTCCAGGTTCGACATGGAGCATCGCGTGCTTGTTATTGGTGCTGTGGTGGAATCAGGTGCGGTCCTCGAATGTGCGATCAACGAGGTCTTTAAGGATTGCGTCGATCGCCACGAGGGTTACATCACGACGCTCCCGTCAGCAAGTGTATGTGCGCTCGATCGCAAGTGGACCGAATGGCACACGAACGGTCGTCGAACAAACCGACATTAGAGAAGTACGATTCGGCCCTAACTTGTTGCGGAGCTGCGCCATTCGACAAGGGAGTCAGTCCGTATCAGGAAGCAGCGCTTCTCGTAAAGCTTCGAAATGCTCTTGTCCACTACACGCCTGAAAGTCTCTCCGCAGATGCTCCCCACCGGTTGGGGGATGCGCTACAGCCGCGTTTTCCAGAGAATCGACTTATGCAAGGAAGTGGAAATCCCTATTTCCCTGACAAATGCTTAGGCGCAGGCTGCGCCCATTGGGCGTTCGGAGCGGCACTCTCCTTCGCCGACGCATTCTTTGCTCGAATCGGAGTGAGGCCGAATTACCAGAATACATAAGCTTTATTATCGGACTCCAGCATTCTCTATCTACTCGGAATGCGCACTTTCCTGAAGCCGCACAATGATCGAAAACCTCAAACACGGTCTTTTATCGCAAACTTTTCCGCCGAGTCTTAGGAGGGTCACTTGAACGCATGTCAGGTGATTCGCTAGAAGGGTCTCCCATATAAGGCTCTTCCGGGATTCTAGTGGATGCCAAGTGTACGAATGGTTAGTCGCGCGCTGGAGTCTGGCCAAATTCCCGACGCCGAGTGAGCCGTAGGTGGCAGGCCTTATTGCTTGCCTCATAGCTTCTCAGGGTTTGACTGACTCAGTTTTGAAATATTAAACTGTGCGCGCTTTCTCAACACTTCGACTAGGGAGCGCACGCAACTCTGTCGCTCAACCACTACCCGTTAGCGCGTTCACGCTCGTTTCTAAACGAAAGGCCCGTACCGATGAAAGAGCTGCCAATAAAGTTTGTTACTGTGCGTCTGGCGGTATATCTACTATTACTGTTACCGGCTGGCGTCGTAGCCCAACAGGTGAGCGACCCTGATTTCGATACCAAGGTCGCGCGACCCGCTTTCACCAAGGGTGGCCCGGAGGTGCTCATTGACGAGGCACACTACAATTTCCATACCGCCGGCGGGCGCTACAAGCCGTTCGCTGACCTCATCACTAACGATGGCTTCAAGGTTACGCCCGGCAAGGTGAAGTTCACTGCCGAGGCACTGCGGGGTTATCGTGTCCTGGTGGTCTCGAATGCGACCGGGGCCGATGGGCAGAAAAGCCCTGAGTGGTCGCTCGGGTGGTTCCAAGGGGCAGCAAAACCCGCCTTTGATGAGGCGGAGTGCGAGGCCGTTCGCAATTGGGTGAAGGATGGTGGGGCGCTCTTGCTCATTGCCGACCATAAGCCCTTTGGTTCAGCAGCCGAAGTGCTAACGAAGGGCTTCGGTGTGGAGGTGAGCAAGGGATATGTCTTCCCCCAGAAGGGAGACTATCGCACCGATCTCACCTTTACCAGGGAAACGGGCGGCGTAGCAGAGCATCCTATCACCCGGGGTAGAGATAAGATCGAAGAGGTCAACCGCGTGATGACCTTTGTTGGCCAGTCGCTGAAAGGGCCTGTCGGGAGCGCGGCGTTCATCAAACTGTCAGACACAGCGATTGATCGGAGTGATCTCTCCACCTTAGGAACGGAAGTCTCCGCTGCCGGCCGTGCCCAAGGCTTGGCGCTGAAGTACGGGAAGGGACGGGTCGTGGTCCTGGGCGAAGCGGCAATGATCACAGCGCAGCTCGGGCTCGGAGGAAAGAAAGTCGAGAAATTTGGGATGAATGTGCCGGATATAGACAACAAGCAGTTAGCGCTTAACATAATGCATTGGCTTGGAGGATTGCTTGACTGACTGCCCGAGTTTGTGTTGAAACCCGCCGCCAACGATAAATCTGTTATCTTGCACCTTCAGCAGAAGTACAGCCCCGCGGGGAAGCCGTCAAAGTTTGGAGTAGGGTTCCGTGCTTGGCACGACTGCACCTCCTGATGGAGAATTCAAACTTGTCGATGTGTAGTCTAACGGGACTCGAGATTGAGAATGATGGGCCTTTTAGGAGAAGGCCTTATCCGCACGGTGCCCCGATTTCAACCTCGCGATTGCGGCCGGTGGCATCCTGACCCGCCGCTGCTGAAACGGAGACGTTAGAGAGAGACGGTCAGTGACACGATGGGTCCCGGATATGGTACTTCGAGTCTGCTTGTCATCGTTGGCGTTGATCGCGTTGTCGCATGCCGCAATGTTAGTGCAACATCCCAACGAAGCGATCGTCCGACAGGTCGACCATGTTCTATTCATGACGCCGAGTGGTCGCAGTCTCGTGTCTCTCCTCACCGAGACTCTGGCATTGCCGATAGTGTTTCCACAAGCTGGCGAGACTTGGACCGCCAGCACAGGGATCGGTCTGGGCAATGTGACACTCGAGGTGTTTCACAATCCGACCACTCCGCCGGGGGAGGTCCCGAGAGCCGGGCGCATTTCGTCGCTCGCCCTCCAGCCAGTCGATCTGGAGACGGCAATCAGGGAGCTGCGGTTGCGCGGCATCGCTCACGATGCGCCACCGCCGAAGGCTCGCAAGACTGGAGAGCCGGCCCCACGCTGGACGACGGTTGGGTTAGAGGGATTCGGCCATCGCCTGTTCTTTATTCAATACGCCTTCGACATGGACGAGCGACGCGCCCGCTTCGACCGCATTCTTGCGGGAGCGCCAAGGCGGCCCTCTCGGTATCGTCCGGTTGGACGAAGTCGTTATTGCAGCCGATCGACTCAGTGAAGTGAGGCCGCAGTGGACGAAGCTCCTGGGACCGCCCTCATCCCGCGCGGATGATGTCTGGGTGACAGGAGAGGGACCCGGGATCCGAGTGGTTAAAGCGGAAGACCCCCGTGCAAATAACTTAGTCCTTGCCGTTACGAATCTGAGCCGCGCGGCCGACGCTCTGCGTCGACTCCAGATTGCCGCCATCACCACGAAAGGGGAGATTCGAATTGCTCCCGGCGCGACCTTCGGGCTGCATCTGGTTCTCCACGAGCATCGAGGCGGGTCCTCTTCCCGGCGCCCTTAGCGGAGCCTTTATCATCAACGCCGTGGGCAGATTGTAGGCTATAGCTCGAACGCCGCCGTTTTCCGGGGCTCGATCATTTGGACCCGGTGAACTTCATCACGACCGATCCGCCCCAATGCGGCCTGCTGTCCTCCTTGCCTTTGTCTCAGTCGGTTTTCTGATCTCTAGCGGTGACAGATATTCATTCTCGTGTTGCTGATTCAAGCGAGGCTGCAATCAACTCCTGAAAGAGGTGCGAAGTGACGACTAGTTCTCTGGTTAAGGCGATGGTGACGGTGTTCTCACTCTTGACGGTAGCCAGTTCGCCGCTTGCTCGGCAGTCGGTGAACCAAGATGCGGATATACTGGTTGCGCAACCTGCCTATACAAAGCAACATCCGAAGGTGCTTTTTGATGAGGCCCATTTCAACGTGCACACCGGTGCCGGGCGTTCAGAGGCGCTTGCTCAGCTTATTACCAATGACGGCTACAGCGTACTACCGAACAAGGTGAAGTTTCGAAGAGAGAGTTTGGGGGGCAGTGACGTCCTGGTGATCATCTCGGCTCTGGGCGCCGACCGGGAGATTAGGCCTGAGGAGGCAGGCAACCCCGCGTTTACAGAGCGAGAGTGCGACGTCGTTCAAGACTGGGTCCGTGGAGGTGGTGGGCTGCTGCTGGTAACCGACCACGAGCCGACCGGTGCTGCGGCGCAGAATCTGGCGAAGCGTTTCGGCGTAGAGATGAGCAATGCCACTACTATGGACAGCTCCCCAACTAATCACATGACAGGATGTTCGGGGTGCATATTGTTTACGAGAGAAAACGGGCTTCTAGTTGACCACTCCATCACCCAAGGCCGTGGTGCTCAAGAGCGAATCCGCGGCGTTGACAATGGTGTTGGCACTTCAGCAAAAGGGCCCGACGGAAGTACTGCCTTCCTTAGACTGGCTGATACGGCCTACGATCAATCGGCTGACGGGAGGAAAATTTCGGCCGCTGGTCGTGCACAGGGAATCGCTTTCAAGTTTGGAAAGGGTCGTGTCGTGGTGCTCGCCGAAGCCGCGATGATTGCCGGGCAAGGACCGCGGCCCGGACAGAATTTTCGCCGGTGGGGGCTAAATCGCCCGGGCATCGATAATCGCCAGCTAGCACTTAACATCGTGCATTGGCTCTCGGGACTACTAAACTGACAAAGAAAACAATGTCGTGATCGGACAAATCTTCTGTTCTCCAAACCAATCCTAGGCCGCAGTACTGCGATTGCGGCCTGCATGACGAGCCCGAGTACGAGCAGCAGCACAAGTACATAAGGAATATTATCGGACGGAAGAGGCCTCAACCCCACCATTCTGTAAGTAGGCCAGCCGCCTGACGGCTGAAACACCAGTCGATGCGTGTTAGCGGTTGCGCTCGTTCTTGCGTCTTTCTCTCTCCTGCGCGATACGAAGCTTTTCGACATCCGCGAGATCCTGGTGTCTCCCGACAGCCTCCTTGTTGATGATCAGGTCTTCTACGGAAATGAAATGCGTTTTGACGTAATCGAACTCGCCCTCAACCCGCCTGTCCCAGCATCCTTCAAAATCCAACCCTTTCAAGCCGAAGAGAATATCTATTCTGTTGGGCGCGATCCCCATCGTGAAGAAAAATCCGGGTTCGGCGAAATCCTTCGGTGCCAGATGTGACACCGGCGCTCCAAACTTGACGACCGCTTGATAGATCCTCTCAGAATTCTCTTTGTCGGTCCCGATCCAGAGATCAAGGTCCTTGGTCGTCCTTGGCTCCGAGTGGCGAATAACCGCGAAACCACCGACTATCAAATATCTAATCCTCTCTTCGTTGAAGAGAAGCAACAGTTCTTTGAAGTCTTGATTCACGGATGTCTATCCCCTTGAGCAAATAAGCGTCTTCGATTAACGCCCACGCAGCGTTCACTTTGGCGTTATCGTCCTGGGATTGCCAGTAGGCGAGGTCGGGAAATCGCTCAGCGTCTTCCAGTCGGCCATACCAAACTTCAATCTTTCTCTCCGCTCCCATAAGTCTTTGTCTTCTCCGATCGGCCACTTCAAGGCAAACTACCGGCGGCTCATCTCAACTGCCCTGGTAGTAAGATAGTACTTCGAGAGCATGTTCGCCTTCTCCCACGAAGGCAGTCGTCGCGGATCACGCAGGTACTCCAGGAAGCGGCTCGTGACTTCGGCGAAGTGCGCCTCGTGACCGACCCGATACTTGTCCGGAATCGTCACCCTCAACTCTGCTCCAGCAGCCTCGACTCCAATTCCCGGATACTTCGCCTGGAGCGCCGCGACTCTTTTCTCAAGCGCAGCCCGAATCTCAGGCTTGTCCGCAGCCCCCTGTGGCACAACGTAGAGTTCCGGCCGGTAGTTCTCTTCCTTACCTTGTCGTATCTCGACCCGCGACTTGGATCCCCGGAAAACCGCGAAGTGGGTATCGCCTCCAGCCATGGGCTCATAGTTCCAGATGACGTTGAGCTTCGCATAAACGCCGCGCACGCGGTAAGCAACCCAGCCGTTGCAGTAATACTCAAGCTGGTCCCCGCGCATGTCCTTCTTGAGAAACTCGGGGAAGCCCGGTTCATTCGTTACGCGTTGGAACTGCGGAGCCGTGATCATCGTGGGCCAGCGTTTTGCCGCCAGCACCTCGATGTCCTTTCGATAATTGATTGCCTGATCCGGGAAGAGCATCCACTGCACAAGGTCGGCGAGGTGAGTTGTGATGTCGGCAAGCCCCTCTCCCTGCTGCTGCACATCAAAGAACCAGGCCGGCCGAATGTTGGGAGCGCCTGCAACCAGCTTGAGAATATAGTGGACGCTGTCCATAAAGACTGCGGGCTCCGCCTCGCTGCCACGTGACAATTCACCAAACACGCCCGCGTCATGAATCAACTCTCGCTGCAGGACCGTTGTCATCTCGGAGCGCTCGGTCATGATGTCATACGCGATCAGCTTCTGCTTTTCAGCCGAATCCAAGGCGGCTTCCAGCTTTGGCAGATCTCCCGCATCGATGATACACGGCTTGTCGGAGAGAACGTTGAGCCCAGCTTCGACCGAAGCCTTGATTCGATCTATCTTGCCCCGATTCCGGCCGGAGAGAACAACGACGTTGCCGGGCCGCTCGGCGAGCATCCGCGAAAGGCTTGAAGGCCCGGTATGGACCTCGAGTTCCCACTTCGTCGGCGCTTCAGCCCTTTGATTGAACCGAGCAACGCGATTCAAATGCTCGGTCAGATCAAAACCGAGTGGCGCGTAGACGTGAACCTTGGCCGAGACGCCGGGATACATCTCTTTTTGAATCAGGGCCGCATGAAAATGACCCGGCTCGAGTGTCATGAGGCGAACGTCATCCATGGTCCTCGTTCCTTGTCCCTCTGCGACTCTGCCCATGCTCCAGGCAAAGATCGCGGAAGCGCCAACGGCCAACGACAATACGATTGCAAGTCTCTTCAGATTCCCTCTCTTCATCGCCGTCGATCCTCAGTTGCGGGCCTCAAATGCGCGAAGCTTGAACCAGCTGCCGGATCTCGACTTCGAGAGCGCGCCATTTTCGCTCCAGTTCCGAACCCGGATTGACCATTGACCATCGCCGATCCACTTCCTGGGCGTGAGTCGCGAGGCGATCCGCTCCAAGGCGGCGAGTCTCCGCGTTGGCCTCACCGGCGAGGACACCGCGCAACAGTTGAGCTGAATCGACAAGATTGCTGAGGACGAAGAGCAGTTCGACCGAGTCACTCGACGGCTGCCCCTGCTTGTCAAACTCATATCCGCCCGAAGGGCTTCGCTTCGCCCCGATTGAGTTGGCGTAATCGGCGACAAGGACCTCGACCTTATCGGCAATGCGCGTCCCAAGCTCCTGAGCGGTGCCATTGGCAGGCAGCGCAGATTCGACAGAGCTTGAAACCGGTGCGCTGTTCGCAGGACTCCGAGCGTCCTCAGGCTGAGGTGACTCGGGGTCGTTCGATCGTCTGACAAACTGCTCCCGGTTTGCAGCGTCTTTTTTGAGCGGTCTCGAGTCGACCCTCGAGATTCCACTTGAACCAAGGCTCAGGTCGAGCGGTCTCGAGAGTTCCAACCCGAGGCGTGTTCCCTTCTCGACAACCGCCTCCTTGCCCTTTCCCAACCAGGCCGCCGCCGCGCCCGCAGCCGCGCCCACACCAGCGCCCAGTAGTGCTCCTCCGGCAATAGCGCCAATCGCAGCGCCGGCACCAGCTGCACCGCCGATAAAGACAATCGACTGCTTTGTTGTCGAGCCCCCGACAACCTGGTTTTCGTCGTCGACCCTTGGCTTGCGCGAGCCACGGTCCGCTTCGGTGAGCACACCTTCAATGGGGATTCCACGGCCATCCGGCATACGCAGGAGGTCGAAGTGAACCGCGATTGTGCCCGACCGCCGCCGGAGCTGTGCCGGTGTCACACCCTCGACAAAGCCCTCAACCGCGACGCCGCCCGGTATCACTTCCTGCCCCGACACGCTCGTCACGGGCTCGACCAGTCTGGCAACGAACCGATCGCTCGGTCGCGAGCGAGCCGAATCTAATTTTGACTCCATTCTAAGCACAAGGATGGTCCCGGCAGGCAGGACGAATGCTTCAGTCGCGACTTGCCCCGAAACGTCACTGTTCCTTGGTGGCGGGCGTCTTTCCCTTTGCGCTTTCGCAGAGGCGACCACCATTGTTGGCAACGGCGGCGACGGCGAACCAGCGCCGGCTACAACGATGGCGATCGCCACCAGTAACATCGTGAGTTGTCGCTTCATCGTTCCCTCCCTATTGCTCAGGACTCGAAGTAACGCTGGCACAACTGCCGGAAGGCTCGCTGTCCTGGCGGCATCTGAAATCCCCTTCAACTCAGCCGGTCCAAGTTGATAGTATACGTTCAAACTGCGCACTGTCAGCGCACATAATCACCGGTCCGAAATCTCTTCACAGGCGGATGAGCAAGCGACGATACTCCCACCGAGGTCGCAACTCGGCTCGCGACACACCTGGCTCAGCAGAATCATCCGAAGTTTTAGTTATATTTATCGTTAAGCCAAGTGTATGATGGGCTTTTAGCGTTGTAGATGCATCGTCTTCCGCCCGGGCGCAGAGCTCCTCGCCGGGCTGTAGGCAGGGACCGAGCAGATCGACTAATGAGCCCCGATGGATTGAATTCTGAAGCCGACGGCGAGCTTCTCTACCTTGGCGTTGATGGTGGTGGGACCAACACGCGAGCAGCGCTTCTCGATCGCAGTGGACGACTACGCGGCGAGGGAAGGGCCGAGGCAGCGAACTTCCTGCGCGTCGGGCTGGCCGCAGCGGTGAGCAACATCAAGCACGCCGTCGGGGAGGCGTGCCGATCTGCAGGAATCGAACCTCAGCAGATTGCCGCAGCCATCATTGGACTCGCGGGTGTCGGCAATCCAAAACTCCGGCGGGAGATGTCTGACGCTCTCGCGGCGACGCTCGACATCAGAAAAATCACGGTCGAAACCGATGCCCGTGTGGCACTCGCCGGCGCAACAGACCTTCAGCCCGGAGTCGTAATTATCGCCGGAACCGGATCCATCGCCTACGGTGTCAATCAACGCAGAGAGTATGCGCGCGCCGGGGGCTGGGGCCCGGCGATGGGTGATGAGGGAAGCGGTTACTATATCGGCCGACGGGCGCTTGAAGCCGTTGTTTCGGCTTATGATCGCCGTTCGCAGCCGACGAGCATGACCGAAGCTGTCTGCCGTCACTTTAGCGTCTCTGCCCCACCGGAACTGCCTCCCGTCATCTATCAGTCACCGACGAAGGTCATGCGCGAGGTGGCTGCGCTCGCGAAGATCGTCGTCGAGACGGCACGCGAGGGAGATTTGGCCGCGCGGAGTATTCTCACCGAAGCAGCGGCGGAGCTCGCTCGGGCCGTGGTTGCGGTCATCGAGCGCCTTGGGCTCCAGGACCAGACCTTCCGCGTCGCATACGTCGGTGGTGTTTTTGAAGCCGGTGAGTTGATCATCACTCCGATGAGTGAGGCGATCAAGATCGTCGCACCCAGCGCTTTTGTTGCTCCGCCACTCAACCCTCCAGTCATCGGCGCCGCGAGGCTGGCTTTGGCAAGTCATATAGAGAAGGAAGAGATGGTCCGCTGATCCCATAATCCCATGCTCACCACCGAAGAGAGTAATCCCCGGACAATCAGGATAGACCAGTTATCAACCATCGAAGCTCTGCGGTTGATGAATCGAGAGGACCAGCAGGTTCCGCTCGCCGTTGCCGCCGTCCTGCCCGCAATCGCTCGCGCGGTCGATGCCATTTCACGACGACTCGAAACTGGTGGGCGCTTGATCTACGTTGGCACGGGCACAAGCGGGCGCCTCGGCATTCTCGACGCCTCCGAGTGTCCTCCAACTTTTGGCGTCTCACCGGAGTTGGTCCAGGGTGTCATCGCGGGAGGCTATGAAGCGTGTTATCGGTCGGTCGAAGCCTCGGAGGACGATGCGGCGGCGGGTGCGCGGGCGCTCGTGGAACGCTCGGTAGGCGCCGCCGACGCGGTCGTTGGCATCGCGGCGAGTGGTCGGACCCCCTTCACCATCGGTGCCCTTGAGTATGCTCGCGGAGTCGGTGCGTTGACAATCTGCGTCACCTGCAATCCTCAAACTGAACTGGCGCGGGTCGCGGAGATCGCGATCGAGCCGATCGTCGGACCCGAGGTCTTGACCGGCTCGACGCGACTGAAATCGGGTACCGCGCAGAAACTGGTTCTCAACATGCTCTCGACAATGACGATGATCCGGCTCGGTTACGTCACTGGCAACCGCATGTCGAATCTCCAGGCTCGCAACATCAAGCTTCAGGAACGCGCGCTCGGCATACTACAGGCCGAATGCGACATCGATGGAAGGCAGGGCCGCGAGATCCTTGAACTTGCCGGCTGGGATCTTCCACTGGCGATTGTTATGCGGAAGTCCGGAAGGGAACGGACTGCCGCCGAAGAGGCGCTACGCGAGTCGCATTTCGTCATTACGCGCGCCCTCGAATTGCTCAAATCCTGAACCTCGGTATAGAGTAGCCAGCAGGTACTGGCAGCGGTCGTGGACCGGCACGACCTCGCGGAAAGGTAAGCCTGCCGCTCGCCGAGTCTTATCAACAGAAGGACCCTCACGAGTGATCGGAATCAAGCCTCCCATTAGCGTCCCGTCCTGGACAATCGACGGCTATCTCGAGGTCAAGGACCGCCACCTATCAATCAGCGATGTCGATGCGACGCGTCTTGCCAGCGAATACGATACTCCGCTCTTTGTCTTTTCGGCACCGCGCATCCGCGCGAATATCGCCCAACTCGCTGAAGCGCGGCGCCACCATCCACGACTCAAGCTCTGCTACGCCTCGAAGGCCAACAACCTGCTCGGGGTGTTGCGTGTGGTCCGCGAAGCTGGGATCGACGTCGAGGTCAATTCTGGTGGTGAATTATTTCGAGCCATGAGCGCCGGGTTCCGGCCGGACCAGATCGAGATGAATGGCATCTCAAAGACCGAGCAGGAGCTGGAGGACGCAATCTCGGCAGGAATCTACGCGATCAATCTCGACTCTGCATTCGAGCTTGGTCTGGTCGAACGGATCGCCGCGCGTCTTGGCAAGCGAGCCAATGTCACTGTCAGGCTGATTGCGGACGTCGGAACGAGGTCGCATCTCGGTCTTCAGACGGCGCTTAACACATCAAAATTCGGTATTTCGCCGGCCGAAGCTCGTCAGGTCATGCTGCGTGCAGTCGACCACTCGGATTTGATCAATCTGGCTGGCATCCACATCCATGTCGGATCGCAGACACCCGATGTCGAGCCATACCAGCAGGCGTTTGCCGCGATGTGGGAGCATCTTCTCTGGCTTCACCGGGAGACCGGACATCGCCTCGGGCACATCAACATTGGGGGTGGAATACCGGTCAACTATCTGCGTGATCACGGTCAGGCAGACGAGATCGCTGAGCACGAGCGTGAGATGCTTGGCGCGACACTGAGCGCTTCAGAGATGATCGGCGCCGCACTCGCTGTGGTTCGTGACTCAGCACGGTCGGCTGGCGCGGAACATTTACTTGATGACCTCGAGATAGTCATGGAGCCAGGCCGGAGCGTCATCGCCGATGCGGGTACTCTGCTGACGACGGTCCGCAATTGCAAGTTCAGGCCGGAAACAGGTGAAGAATGGCTGCTGCTCGATGCGGGATCGAACCTCATGCTCTCGATGATCGTCTACCATTGGTACTATCACGCGGTCAACGCATCGCGGGCGGACGAATCCCACACGACGCGTTACAAACTGGCCGGTCCACTGTGCGATGGCGGCGACGTCTTCTTTGATCTTCACGGAGAATCCCGCCTTCCCGATCACCGGTTGTTGCCCGAGCGGACGGAGGTCGGAGAAGTGCTCGCCATGCTCAATACCGGAGCTTACACGGTGGCACAGATGACGGCCTACAACGGCAGACCCTTCCCGGCGGCTGTCATGATTGAGGAGGACGGCACCGTCGAGCTCATTCGCCGGCGCGACAGCTATCAGGACTTGCTCCTCAACGAGCTCTGATCTTGCGGTGCAGGTTCGAGACAGACATTAATTCGATCGCGCGGGAGAGTCCATTACCGGGACTTTCCGAGGCTGAGCCCGATGTCACAAGATAAGAATCAACTGATCCGCGGCCTGACACTTGTCGATACGACCTCGCTGGTTGTCGGAACAATCATCGGCACGGGGATTTTCCTCAAGACCGCAGTCATGTCACAGAACGTGGGTACGCCGGGGATGGTCCTCGCAGCCTGGGTTGCCGCGGGAGTTCTCTCGCTCGCCGGAGCGCTGACCTATGCGGAACTAGGGGCGTTGCTCCCGAAGGCTGGCGGGGAGTATGTCTATTTGCGCACCGCTTACGGCGATGCCCCTGCCTTTTTCTACGGCTGGATGCGTTTTGTTGTTGGATCGGCGGGCTCGATCGCGAGCCTCGCTGCGGGCTTTGCGATATTCTTCACCTCATTCTTTGGGCTCAGCGAACCATGGGTCTCGCGGGAATTGCACATTCTTGGCCGCAGTATGCCATGGCATTTCGGACCGGCGCAGATCGTCGCGGTCGGTGTCATCCTGCTCTTCTCGGGGATTAACTGCGCCCGAGTGGCCCTTGGTGGGCGCGTCCAGTCGGTTCTCACCTTCGCGAAGGTGCTCGGCATGAGCGCCATCGTCATCGGTGTCTTTCTTTTCACTCCGGGTGTCGCGTGGGAGAGCCTGCCCTCTGCGATACGGACACCCAATCTGACCGGGGTGCAGGCCTTTGGCGCGGCGATGCTCGCTGCCCTCTGGGCCTATGACGGGTGGAACAACATGCCGATGGCGGCGGGCGAGGTGCAGAACCCACAGCGCAACGTTCCGATCGCGTTGATTGGAGGGATGATCGTTGTTCTGCTCATTTATTGCGCGACCAATCTCGCATACTTTCATGCGTTGCCGATCGGCGAGATTGCCTCATCGACGTCGGCGAGCCCGGTCGCAACCAAAGCAGTCGAGACTTTCCTCGGCCCGATTGGCGCGAAGTTTGTCACGATCGCGATCACGGTCTCGATCATTGGAGCGCTCAACGGATCGATCCTGACCGGTGCGCGAGTTCCCTTCGCGATGGCGCGTGATGGCCTTTTCTTCAAGAGCATTGGGAATCTCAGTGAGGGCTCGCGAGTGCCCGTTCTCTCGCTCGTCATTCAGGCTATCTGGGCAAGCGTGCTCGCACTGCTCGGAACGTTCGATCAGTTAACCAACTATGTCATCTTCGCCTCGTGGATTTTCTACGGAATGACGACAACCGCGGTCTTCGTGCTGCGACGGAAGATGCGGGACGTCGATCGTCCATACAAGACGCTGGGCTATCCGGTCATGCCGGTTGTTTTCGTGCTGGTTGCGATCTGGCTGCTGATCAATACACTGCAGACCAATCCAGTGGAAGCCGCCGCGGGGCTGTTCCTGATTGGCCTTGGCCTGCCCCTCTATCTCTACTATCGGCGCTCAGGGAGGGGCGGCGGCGTTGTGAGGAACTCCGAAGAGTGAAGCGCGACTCAGTCAGATTGCGGAGACCAATGGTGGCGCTCTTGGGACTGGCCGTCCTGACAGCGTGGGCTCCGCGTTTCGATCGTCCTTTGCAGGCGCAGCCGCGCGCACGATCATTCGCGGCATTCAACCGCAAGCTGTCGAAGACCGAGCAGTCCTGGGTGGAACGGACGCTCGCTTCGTTGTCGATTGACGAGAAGATCGGCCAGTTGGTCGCGACGGACGCCAATGCGATTTTCATGAATCGTGACAGCGAAGCCTACCAGCGTCTTCGCCGACACATTGTCGAGAAGAAAGTCGGGAGCGTCATCCTTTTCCGCAGCGATGTCTGGGCATCCGCGATCCTCATCAATCGTCTGCAGCAGTTGGCGCGAGTTCCACTGCTCGTTTCCTCTGACCTCGAAATGGGTCCGGGGATGCGCTTTGACAATACGGTCTGGTGGGCTCCGAATATGGCGGTCGCGGCCACCGGCGACACTCAGTGGGCGCGCAAGCAGGGCGAGTCGACGGCCATCGAAGCGCGGGCGATCGGGGTTAACTGGCTCTATGCCCCCGTCGCCGATATCAACAACAACCCCGATAACCCGGTCATCAATACCCGTTCGTTCGGCGAGGATCCGCAGACGGTGTCAGCCTTCGTCAGGGCCTTCATAGAGGGTGCCCAGCGTGCTGGAGCGCTCGCGACCGCGAAGCACTTTCCGGGTCACGGCGACACGGCGACCGATTCGCACATTGGTCTTCCAGTGGTCGATGTCAGTCGCGAGCGACTTGACCGCATCGAACTGGCGCCGTTTCGCGCGGCGATCGAGAGCGGTGTCGGCGCAATCATGAGCGCTCATATCGCACTCCCCCAGATCGAGCCCGAGTTCTCGCCGCCGGTCCGCAAACTGACCGATAAGGAACGTGACTCCTCAGAGTTTCTCTCGCTCACCGAGAGCGATGCTAGCAGGGTGACTCTTCCAGGGACCCTCTCGGCGAGGGTCATGACCACTTTGCTGCGGAACGATCTCGGCTTTCGTGGACTGGTCACGACGGATGCTATGTCGATGGCTGGCGTCGCGGCACGCTTCGACCCGGGAGCATCGGCTGTCCGCGCGATCAAGGCCGGCGCTGACATCGTCCTCAAGCCGACGGATGTCGATGTCGCGATTGCCGCCATCAAGGCTGCCGTCCACGGCGGTGAGATAACGCGACGTCGACTTGACGACTCGGTCCGCCGCATCCTCCACGCGAAGGCCGCTCTCGGACTCAACACTCGACGTCTGATCGATCTCGATGAAGTTGATCGTCTGGTCGCGAGTGCGAAGTCGCTGACAATCGCGCGGGAGATCGCTGACCGCTCGATGACACTTGTCCGAGACGAGAAGAAGCTGCTTCCTTTCGCTATCGGGGCACAGACAAAGATCCTCACTCTGACCATGACAGATGACGAGGACCGCGCGGTGCTCTTGCCTTTTCTCCAGGAGCTTCGACGGCGAACACTCCGCGTTGAGAACGTCGTCATCGACAACCGCTCTCGCTTTGTCGAGAGCGACTGGGCCAGGCTACGTTTGCAGTTCCGGAATAGTGATCTGGTGATTCTCTCGGTCGCTATTCGGGCGCGCAGCGGAAAGGGCAGTCTCGGGTTGCCACTGGTTGGTGAAGCTGTTTTGCAAGAACTGAAGGCGAGCACGACACCGATGATTGCGATCTCTTTTGGAAGTCCGTATTTGCTTCAGGCAATGACAGGAGTGTCCGCATATCTGGCCGCTTACAGCGTCGTTCCCGTCAGTCAACGCGCGGCTGGTCGAGCGATGCTCGGTGAGATTGAAATCAATGGGCACCTGCCGGTCAGTCTTCCCGGCCTTTACGCGATCGGGCACGGACTTCGGGTACCGCCGAAATGAGATTTTGGATTAGGATAGGAAGACTCGCGCGAAGGCCACACACCAGAGAAATGAACCACAGAGGCACAGAGACACAGAGAAAGCACAGAGAAAAATGGGAGGAAAGGTTGAGAGTGGCTACCAACCCCTCCTTTTCTTCTCTGTGCTTTCTCTGTG
>JANNRD010000298.1:0-11986 GCA_031401095.1 Acidobacteriota bacterium | reverse complement strand
TCCGCGCTCGACTCCAAACGAATAATGCACGTACCATTGAGTTCGTCCTCAGAGACATATATCTCTCCCCGCACTTCGACAGAACAGACTGAACACCTCATCTTGCGATTCCCTTTCACCTGCCCGGAACAAGAGCCTGGCAACCTCGAGGCAAAGCTAGCGCACATGAAGCTGACTTTCTCGGCAAAGCCACTCGCACAGCGACGCTATCCAGTTAACTGGCCGAACTGCTACTCTCCATTCCTGCTGGTCGTTATTAGGTAGGCTGAGATGGTGGGTGTCCTGATGAACCGCAAAGTATCAGAGAAGTATCCTGGATGTCAATACACGATTTCGTACATGTCTAAGTAATTAAAGGGCCTTCTGTCGAAACTACCGGCCTCTGCCGCCCGGTCGCTTCGTCATTGCCTTCTTCCGAAGGATCCCGGGTTCTCCCAATGCCTTCGATCTCTCTAAACGCGTTGAATGCTGATGATCTGAGAGGGGGCGAACCCTCCCTCCACCTCCACGTCGCATTTCCACTCAAGCCCAGGCTTGGGTTAGTTCGCCGTTCACCCGTCGCCAATGCGGCGCCCAAACAAGCGCTACCAGTCTGACATTGATGTCCTTTTTCTTTGGCTTGATCTGGATCAGGTCAAACAATTCTTTCGCGGGGTCATTTCGTGCTTTGAGCGTCTCCACCTCAGCATCGAACTCTGCAATCAGATCCTGGAGCTGCTGAGTATGAGATTCCATGGTCCCCTCAGCCCGCCCAACATCACTTGACTGGCGCATTGCCCGGCTCGCGCTGCGGGCGGTCGAGGTGGCACGACCGACATTTCCGACGCTCAGCGTCTTGCGACCAAAAAAAGCGCCGAGAATCGTTGACCCAATGCCCAAGATCGTATCCATCTTTGCGCCGCTCGCCTCGGCCTGTTCACGGGCGACGGCCTGCTCAGCCCGCCGAACGCGTTCTTCAAGCACGACTATCTTTGGTGCATACTTTTGACGAAGTCTTTCAACCTCAGAATCCCGCTCTTCACGCACCAGCTGTTGTAATCGAATGCGAAAGTCACGCTCATTCTCATCGGCATTCGAGAACTTTGCGTAGTAGCTACTTTTCAGCAGATCGATTGTCCGGTTCCGAAAGATGAAGTCAATAAGGTCCTTATTCCAGGTAGCATAACTCTTTGCTCTTGCTGCGATCTGCGGTAGCTCCGCGAACTCAGCCATTGCATGAGACTCTTTCTCGAGATTGCTGGGGTCAATGCCTGTCTCGATCGCCGTGTCCCACTGCACCGGCAAGGCATCATTCGTGATCTGCGCAAAGAGAATAACCCTCTGCATCGCATCAACCTTGGCCTTTGCGTCGACGAAGTGAATATCGATCGCGCCGAGAACCATTGGCTGGTAAACAAGTCTGTCTTCCCCGGATTGCGCGCCCGACCGAATCGGCACGAAATACTGCTCGACCTCCGACGGTACGAGGGGTCTCCTGGTCACATTCCCTGTTGGCGGCGGGATAGTTCGGGAAGCACTGGGGACAGCGGCTGGCGGCGCGGTCACCGTCCTCTGCGCCTTGACCGGGTCCATCAGTTGCTTGATCTGACCACGGGTCAAGGGGCCGCGGAGGTAAGACATGGCCCAGCGACTCTCTATGACTATTGGTTTGTCCTCGTGAACGTTGTTCATGAGAAAAATACGATTCCCAAGCCCCGCCAATGTCTCCTCCATCAACTGCCGGTCAAACCGTGAACCCTGACTCGCCGAGGCACCTTCGAGCCCCTCGATAACTCGCGCCTTATCTCGTTCCGTCTGCAATCTCCCAATCAGCCAGGTGCCGATATTCGAGAGTCCTTTGTAGTCAAGATCCACCGGATTCTGCGTTGCCACCACGACCCCCAGTCCGAATGCTCGGGCCTGTTTGAGCAGGGTCAGCAAAGGCTGCTTTGATGGCGGATTGGCGACTGGTGGAAAATAGCCAAAGATCTCATCCATGTAGAATATCGCGCGCAGGCTGGTGGTTCCAGACTGCTGTCGGACCCAACCAAGCAACTGGTTGAGCACGAGCGACACGACAAACATTCGTTCGTTATCGTTGAGGTGCGCGATGGAGATGATCGACACCCGGGGCTTGCCCGAAGGAGAATGAAGGAGCTTGTCGACATCAAGTGGATCGCCTTCCATCCACGCGCCGAATCCAGGAGCGGCGAGCAGGCTGTTGAGTGACATGGCGAGCTCAAACCGTTCCTTGCCCGGATAAAAAGACTCGACGTCCATGACCCCAACTTTGGAGAACGGCGGCTGTTGGATGGACTGTATCAGTGAGGCAAGGTCGGCGTCCCGGCCCTGCTTCCAATTGTCGGCGAGGATGGTCGAGAGCAAGATATGCTCTCGGCTTCTGATTGGGTCCGCAACGATGCCGGCGAGACCGAGGAGGCTGGTGACAGTTATCCCAACCCGTTCCCGCAGTAACTCCCCATCTTCGATGACCGCCGCTGGAGGCGCCGCGAAGGATTTTAGTATTGACAACGAGAGACCTGCACTGCTGCCGGGAGTGTAGATAACAAACTCTGCTGACTCGCGGAGGCGTCTGATTCGATCGCCATCCTGGCCCCACTTCGCGAGTCCGTTCTTCCAGAGTTCTGCTTGTTTGGAGGCCCACTCGGCAGCTGAGATGCCCTCTCTCTTTGCGTCATCGTCGTTGATCCAGGGTGCAAATTCCTCGGCGCTCAGGCTTGGGAAGGTGAGGAGTAGATTCGCTAGATCTCCCTTTGGATCGATCGCGATGACAGGTACTCCATCAATTGCCGCCTCCTCAAGAAGCGAAAGACACAGTCCTGTTTTGCCACTCCCTGTCATCCCGACGCAGACTGCATGGGTCAAGAGGTCTTTAGACTCGTAGAGCACGAGCCCTTCGCTTCCCTTCCCTTGCTTCAAGTCGTACAGGCGACCAAGATAAAAGGCCCCAAGACTCTCATACTCTTGCGCTGATGGCATGGTCTCTGTCTCACTCTCAATCAGAATTCGCTTCACTTTGGCGAGGCGCGCATTATAGCGGCTTGAGTCGATCTAGTGAAACCCATTTCTCACCATCCCGCCAGGATCAGACCCGACAAGGACAAAGTGACACGTTGAGCCTGGTCCCCTCTCCTCTCTACTCACTCAGCTTGAGCCTCCTCTCCGCCGTGTTGGATGTGCGGTCTGCGCTGGAGACAATCCCTAATAGATACCGCGTTTAGCTTATCGGCAACCACAACACTACCGGTAGCGCCAACTACCGCGCCCAACACGGCCAACCTACACCCACCAGTGCGCCAACGGAAGCGCCAACCACACAAGCACCGCCCACACCAACCGACTACCGCATAGAATCTGTAGCCAAGGGTAAACGCACAGTAGCGCCACCCCACTAATACGCTCACACCAGCGCCACAACACACCTCACCGTCCGCGCTAACACCAACACCAACCGCCAGTGTGCCGCACGCGCCACTCACCACACTACCGCGCTACTGACCGCCAGCGCAACCGTGCCAGCCAGCTACACAATCAAAGACAATCCCATTCTCTCGCGGCTTATACCAGGAAATATCAATCAAAAGCGAACCGGGGCTAACCAGTCGGTAGACATTCGATCGAGCACTTCCGGACATCTCCTTCCAAAGATGCCGGCGGGAGCCCTTCTATCGACGAGGCCTACAATGAGGCAACCCACGCAAGCACCGTCGAAACATAAACACTGAGAGCAGCGAGACCGCGAGGAGCACAAGTAGCGCCGTAACGCGCTAACGCGGTAGCGCCCACGAGCTCAACCACTATGCCCCTTAGCGACCACCCAATTTATCCGTTGCAACACAATTCATGGTTGACAACCAAGATTGCCTGGGCATATCCTGCACCTAAGTTACATGCAACTTACCTACAGTATACAAGCATGGGGGAGGGATGAGCGAGTATCTCAAGCATTTTGGCCTGAAAATAGCGCCGTTCTCTACGACACCTGACCCGAGATTCGCGTATGCGACACGGGAGCACCGACAGGCGCTGGCGAAGGTGGCCTACTACACAGAGGAGCACCGGGGCATATTTCTCCTCATGGGTGCAGTCGGGACAGGGAAGACGACCATCTCCCAGTTGGCGATCAACGGCTGGAGGGCACGGTCCGAAAAGTTTATTGCGGCTCATATCACTGACCCCTCACCAAGAACGCCAGCCGCCTTTATGAGGCTCATCACGGCCTCCTTTGGGCTGGATCCGGTGAGAAATCTCCTCGATTTGAAGGCCGTCCTCCGTTCGTTTCTGATTGAGGAGTACAAAGCGGGACGGACCGTCATCCTCATGATCGATGAGGCCCAGACTATCTATCCAACGAATCTGGATACTCTCCAGGCCCTCTCAAATGAACAAACGCAGACAACAAAGCTGATTCAGATTGTTCTTCTCGCTCAGCCTAACTTTGAGAACAAACTGCGATACAAGCCGGCCCTCCGCTCACGCATCGCCGGAGGCACGACGCTCAATCCTCTGACCCTCGAAGAAGCGATAGACCTCCTCAGACACCGACTTGCAACGGCGGGAGGAGACTTTGATAGGATATTTCCCCTCGAGACCCATAAGCAAGTCTACAACGCGACTAATGGTGTTCCGCGTGACCTTTGCATACTATGCGATGCTGCTCTCATTAATGCGTTCGCGGCCGACAGTCGCGTCCTGACCCGCGATATTCTTGAGATTGCTCTCAAGGACTTATCGTTCAAGGGCTGGCCTGAATCTGCTTAGACAGGAGACTCGATGAACAAGAAGAAGACCGAGGCGTTGACATTTCCAACTAACCCTCTCGCAGCGATGAGGGAACTGCAGGACCTTGATCCACCTCCAGATATCGAACCGACACTCGATGAAGACTCCCTCCCAGCAATCGAGTTGGCGCAGTCGGAGCCAACACCGAGGTCATATCGGCAGATTGAAAGCCCTAACCCTCTGCCTGCTGATCCGGTCCGTCAGGCTATTCTCCAGGTCCTTTCCCAACCATTTCCAGTCGACCCAATGAAGGGTCCTTTCACGGTGACGACGGTTAAGATTCCAACCTCCATCTGGGAACGACTCTCGCTCTTTGCACAACTAACTGGGGAGCACAAACAGGAAATACTAGCCAGAGCTCTCAAGGAATTTCTTAAGCCAGGAAGAGCAAAGGCAGGCGTGTAGGATGTCCGGTCCTTGGCGTGTCATTTGTCCGGTCCCAACGTGTAGGATGTCCGGTCTCGGGCGTGTCATTTGTCCGGTCCTAACGTGTAGGATGTCCGGTCTTTTTTCAATCTAAATGTTCTGTCTGCGAGGTTTCAGAGCAAAGAAGTATTATATAGAGAAGAGTATAAAAGAGATATTAACAACAACAGGTTGTTGAGTAAAAATGTCAGGACATCTCATACCACTCAAACCTCACCAGTCCCCGGTTACGCGACTGCCGCGTCTCTTGACTCAACTTCCTTTCTTCTATCTGACCAAGAAAGCCAAAGCCCTCACCGAGCCAATAGACTTTCGTGCTGAGGATGTTGAAGGGAGACCGATAGTCTGGAAGGTCAACCCCAACTTTGGAGAAGCTATCGGACCTCCAAGTCTCATGGCCCACGAAGTCTGGGTCCGCCTCATTAAACCTCAGATTGACCATGAACGCAGACTGCATGGTTTTATTCCGAGTCTAATTCCGCTTGGTGGAGTTCGGCAGTGTCTGCGAGTTCTTGGATGGAGTTATGGTGGGCATCAATCTCATAGTCTGATCAAGGCTATCAATCAGATTGGAGGAGCGTGGTGTGAGGCAAATTTATGGTTACCGACACGCGATATAAATGAGAAGGGAGGAAGGATATTTCGTGCGTTCCACGCGAACTTCTCTCGACTCTCTCTATACGCAATCGGTGCGAATCACCTCACTGAAGAGGACGTCAGGCAAGGACGAATCAATTTTAACTTCGAGCTTGATGACGTTCTCTATATCAAACTCGATCCAATTGAGATGCATCTGCTTGAGGCAGAAACTGACAGACCAATCGACAACGAATACCTATTCTCACTTTCACCAGCGGGGAGGCGCTGGTATGAATTGATGTCTCCAAAGTTCTATGGAGTAGTCTCAAACGCAGAGCGTGGAAAAGGCTACTGCGAAATCCGCTATTCGTGGTATGTCCAAAGGCATCATACGCTCAAACCACACCTGACAAGGAAGCGCAGAGTGCAGCAGATGAATGAAGTGATCAGTGAACACCTGGAAATGGGATTCATCCAGAAAGTTGAATACGAAAGCGTGAGGGGCACGAGGGAAGGGAACTGCGCTGAGGAGATAGTCATTCGGTACTACCCGGGAAAGTTTGCTCTGAAAGTAACAAGGAGAATATCGAACAGCCTCCGACAGGGAGGGAAAGATGGAAGAGTAAAGGGACCGGTGAGAAATACCGACGATGAGAAGCATGACGAAAGGAGGAATCTGGCACAACAGTTGACTGAACTCGGGGTTGCCAGCACCAAGGCGAGGGAACTGACAGCGAAGGACCCGGTGGCGGTTGAAAGACAAATCCTCGCGCTTCCATTTAGGGAAAGAGGAGGAATTCGCGATACTGCCGCCTGGCTTGTGAGCGCGATAGAGGACAAATTCGAACTTCCGGCATCCTTGGTGCGGGCGATAGATGCTGAAAGAATTCGACGCGAATCGAGGGAGAAAGGAGAATCGAATCAGGCGAGAGACGAGCACGAGAATCGATTCAGGGAAGAGTATTCGCGCTATTTGCAATCTCAGGTGGAGGACATCCAGAGAGCCCAACCCGATCGATACCAACTCTTTCTTGAAGCGACGGCGGATGAGAGGAACAGGAATGAGAGATTTCTTGACTCACCCGAACTACGTCAGATTCTTTTTGAAAAGCTCTTTTGTGACTTCTTTAGAGGAAACAAGGACCACTCGATCCTTAGTTTCTGGGAATGGGATGATGCATTGAACTCCCATCGCTACAGCCAGCAGTGAAATCCTTCCTAATTCTTGACTCTTCCAATGATCGCGAAGCTCTTCTGTGGAGTTGACCTGGGAAAGTAGGGTCTTGAAATTGAACTAAATTCTGTGACAATAACGGAGGCCTAAGTTTCTTTGAGGGCTGAGGTTCCAGATGGCGCGGAAAGCAGTGCTTGCGTCCGTTGGACGGCGCAAGATCGAAGTAACAAATCTCGACAAGGTCCTCTTTCCGGCTGATGGAATCACCAAAGCCGCTCTGATTGCGTATTATCTGCGCATTGCGCCGAGTTTGCTCATGCACGTCAGGGGGAGACCCCTTTCGCTCATACGCTATCCCGATGGGATAAACAGAGAGAAATGGTTTCAAAAGAACCGCCCGGACTTCACGCCGGAATGGATCGAGACCGTTGAATATGAAAAGGTGAGGTATATGGTGTGTGAGGAGGATGCCTGTCTCGCCTGGTTCGCCAACCTCGCCAGCATAGAGATTCACCAGATGACCGTGAGGAGGCCGGAACTCAACCGGCCTGACATGATTGTCTTCGACCTCGATCCTCCAGAGGGAGCGCCCTTCGCGAGAGTTGTTGAGACAGCGTTGATTCTTCGAGAGAGGCTCGGCCGGTTGGGCTATCAGCCATTTGCGAAATCCTCCGGGCGGAAGGGTATCCACGTGGCCGTGCCGCTGGTTGTGGCGGACGACGTCGAGACGGTCTTCGCTGCCGCCCTGGAAATTGCAAAGGCGTTTGTTGAGAAGAACCCAAAGCTCGTTACCTTACAGTTGAAGAAGGAGGCGCGAGCGGGAAAGATATTCTTCGACATCTACCGAAACCGGCGCTCACAGACTGTCGTTGCCGCCTACAGCGTTCGCGCGTCGGATCGGGCACCGGTTTCAATGCCGCTTCCGTGGGAAGAAATAGAGGTGCTCGATGACCCTGCTCGTTGGAATATCGAGACGGCACCAGAAAGGGTGGCCAGCGAGGGGGACGCGTGGGCCGCCTTTGGAGCCTATGCGGTTCGACTACACACCGTGCGAGCGGTAAGCGTTGCAGTCAGTGCTCTCGGGGGAGCGGTCGATAATGGCAAACTAGAGGTCTATGCGAAGAAGCGAAAGTTTGATCGGACGCCTGAGCCTGCGCCAGTCGTGCCCATTGTCACGCGCGGGGATGCCTTCGTAGTTCACCGACATCACGCGTCTCATTTGCACTACGATCTGCGTCTTGAGATGGAGGGAGTTCTCAAGTCGTGGGCAGTTCCGAGAGGGCTGCCGCCGCGGCCCGGGATTAAGAGGCTTGCGGTCGAGACTGAAGACCACCCGCTTTCTTATCTGACATTTGAGGGCAAGATTCCGGCAGGTGAATATGGTGCCGGAACAATGTGGGTCTTTGCCCAAGGTCGCCATGAGATTACAAAGAAGAAGAAGGACGGGTACTATTTCCGGCTCCACAGTGAGGCGTTAACCGCCGATTATCGCGTCTTTCAGATCAAAGGTAAGGAGTGTCTGCTTGAGCGCCTCGACGCACCGCAGAACGACTGGCTTGCAAATCCACCGGCTCCGATGCTTGCCTCACTCGGCGACGAGCCGTTCAACTCAGTCGATCATCTTTTTGAGGTCAAATGGGACGGCATTCGCGCGTTGATCATAGTCGAAGATGGCCGGATCATGGTTCGCAGCCGTAGCGGGAGAGATGTGACGGCGCTCTTTCCTGAGCTACAGAGTGCCGCTGATTCACTCCGAGCGACCTGTGGGATATTTGATACCGAGATCGTCTGTCTTGACGAGAACGGCGCTCCAGAATTCGAAAGGGTCATGAGACGGATTCATCAGTCAGGTAGTGCCTCGATCGAGCGACGGAGCAAAAAGGACCCGGCAGTTTGCTACGTCTTCGACTGTCTATATCTGGATGGGCGCCCGATCGTGCAGGAACCCCTGACCCAGCGACGCGAATGGATGGAGGATGTGGTTCGCAAGGGCTCAGTCTACCGAGTCAGTGGGGCATTTGAAGATGGCGTCGCCTTATTTGAAGCGACCGCCCAGCACGGTCTTGAGGGCATCATCGCAAAGCGCCGAACGAGTCGCTATGTGCCCGGTCAAAGATCGCGGGACTGGCTCAAGATAAAGGTACGACAGAGCGAGGTTTGTGTGATTATCGGTTTTACCAGAGGGAAGGGAAACCGCGAGTCGACTTTTGGTGCGCTCCACCTCGGCAGGTTTCAGAAGGGGCTGCTGCGATATATGGGAAAGGTCGGCACAGGTCTCGACGATGTTAAACTGATATCCCTGGGTGAGGATCTGCGGCGTTTGAAGAAAGTGACGAGACCTTTCGGCAAGCGGGTCGAGGATGAGGCCGAGACGACCTGGGTCGAGCCAACGCTTGTCTGTCAGGTGAACTATCTCGAAGTAACCAGCGCGGGGACCTTGCGACACCCGGCGTTTCTCAAACTGAGACCCGATCTTTCGCCTGCAGATTGTGACGACGATATCCGGGAACAGCAACCAGCGAGGAGATGACATATGCGGTCAATGTGGAAGGGCTTTCTGCGATTTATGGTGGTCTCATTTCCGATTCGTGTTTACAACGCGATCGAGGGATCGGAGACCGTCAGATTCAATCAACTGCACACTGGTTGCAACGGTCGTGTCGGGTATGAGAAGCGATGCAAGCGTTGTCATGAACTGCTCGAAGCCAAGGACATCGTCAAGGGCTATGAGAACCAACCCGACCAATATGTCATTGTCGAGGATGGTGACTTTCAGAAAGTGAAGCTGAAATCGACAAAGATGATTGAGATTGAGGGCTTTATCGATGCGGCTGAGGTGCCGACCACTTGGTACGAAGCGCCATACTACATCGGACCGGATGGTCTGGTTGCCGTCAAGACTTTTAATCTTTTGCGAGAGGCACTACGCAAGTCTGGACGGGTTGGGGTCGGTCGCGTGGTCCTCCACGATCGCGAAGATGTCGTTCTTCTCGCACCTCAAGACTCAGGAATCGTCCTTTACAAGTTGAGGGAGCCCCGAGCTATTCGGAAGATCGATCATGTGCCACAGCTTGACTCGAATGAGCCGGTCAAGGAGAGAGAGCTCAACGTGACCCTGCAGCTCATCGAGCAGATGGTGACCAACATCTCGGAGATCGATATGAGTGATCGTTACCAGTCAGCGCTTCGTGACCTCATCACAGCCAAGATTGAAGGACAAGAGTTGGTGGCGGTCCAGGAAGAGGAGCAGGCCTCGGGTGACATCATGGATTTGCTGATGCAGAGTCTCGAGAAGGCCAGGAAGACGCGCAAGCCAATGGCCAACGCCGGCGAGGTCGTGGCGACAAAAGCCAGAGAGAAGGTGGTTGTGGTGAAGCCAAAGGCGCGTAAGAGAAAGCAAGCATAATGGGCGAGGTCGTCTCATTCCCGGCACACCTGGCGCAGGGCTTTCAACCGGTGAAGGCTCAGTATTTGTGCCGCGAGATTCGAGAATTGTTTGGTCTTAGCGAGCGTACCCTCAGACGATGGGCGCAGCAGGGACTTGTGCGCCCCATGGAGGAGCAGGCGCTAACCTTCGATTTTACCTCGCTACCCCTGTTCAGGCGGGCCCGCGAACTGAGGGCCGATGGGTACAGCCTCCAGAGGATAGAGACCGAGTTGCGCGGGCAACTGAACCTCTTCGAGGAGACCACTGAGCACAGCACACTCATTCAGTTCCCGCGAAGCGTCTTTCTTGAGGCCTTGCATGCTCAGGAACGACATGAGGAATCCGCTCGCGCACTTTTTCTGAAAGCTATTGAAGCGGAGGAGTACGTTGCCGATTCATACTGCAATCTGGGAGTGCTCGAGTTTGAGGCAACCCGCGTTGCGCCAGCGGTCGATTTCCTGACCTTGGCATTACGGCATGATCCACGCCATTTTGAAGCGCAATATAACCTCGCCAATGTCTATCTCGACGCCGGACAGTACAGATTGGCGCAGTTACACTACGAGATTGCCCTCGAAATCGAGCCGAGTTATCCGAATCTCTCCTACAACCTCGGCGTCGCCTATGGCCTGCAGGGAGACCTTGAACGCAGCCACCGCTGTTTTGCGAGATATTCAGAGCTATCGCCAGACGCGGCCGAGAGCGTTTCTCCGCTTCTGGCGCAACTCCAGTATGCGCTCTCGGCCAGTCGCGCAAATGCGCCGGCACCCCAGGTTTCTGACGGAGACGCAGTTCACCGATAAATCGTGCCAAGGCTTGTGGTGGTTCGGTAGTGCGAAAAGTCGCGCCGCTCCCAGAATTCGATGCGTTTGTCGTTCGCTGGTGGGTCGAGCACGCCGCGGGCAACCTCTTCGAGAGCCTCCAAGTACACTCTCTTGACGGAATTCAATTGCAACGCGGTCTTGATGCCAAGCTTCTTGCAGGTCTTGATGTAAGCTTCGAGTCGCAACCTGGCGATATCTGTTCCGGCCTCTCCTAGTCCTGCCTCCAGCTTTCGGATCATGCTGGAAAGATCTGTCTCCTTACGTGTCTTGCTGATCATAGGGCGGCTCCCCAAGCCGAAAATCGCCTGCACTGACGATCTTTTCTTTCGGTGACTGACTCGCACATAGGTGTGAGGGGGCGGTCAGTCAATAGGGACGCACAATTGGGAGCATATATGAATCCATCACGTCAGGTCAACAAGATAATTTTGCAGAAGAACTCCAGACCTTGAGAGGCAAGTTTAAGAATGAAGAGGCAAGGAGCCACAATACTAGCTGAACTTGAAGGCTGTGTGGTCGTTTGCCCGAGTATTGAAGGGGCCGAGGGCTTGCTGGCGTCGATTGGGAGCCGGTACCGCTCTCAGTTTGCCCGGTACTCCCCGCTAGCCGTACTTCACCACCAGAGGCGGTTGAGGTGGTGTCAAATCTTTTGTGTAAACGGTTCGGTTCAAGTTTGGGTTTTCCTCTGCTTGAGCAGAGGGAAGCGCCCGCTTCCCCTTAAGAGCCCTCCCAGCCGAAGCGAGGAGGGCAGTCAAGGATCGCGAGTCTTCGAGC
>JANNRD010000297.1:0-18986 GCA_031401095.1 Acidobacteriota bacterium | reverse complement strand
CAGTCTGCAGCAGTGCTGTGGTGCGTGGCAGGTCGCCCAGATGATCGGCGCTCATCAATTCGACAGTCTTGCGGCTGAGGATGCGTGCACCGTCCAGTTGGCCGCCACTTGCCAGCATCTGACAGAATCGCGCGTAATCGAGGGCGGTCGAGACTAAACCGCCGCCGCCTGATAATAGCGTCGCCGGCTTCTTGTAACTTTCCTGTGGGGGACCAGCGTGACGCTTGATTGTCTTGTCTGGATTCGGCGTGTAAAGCGACGCCAGCCGCTCCCATTTTTCCTGTGGTACGTAGAACCCGGAATCGACCATCTCCAGCGGCTTGAAGATGCGCTCGGCAAAGAACTGATCGAGTGTCCGGCCGGAAACGACCTCGATCAGTCGTCCCAGCACGTCCTGCGAGATGCTGTAATCCCAGATCGTGCCGGGTTGATGCACGAGCGGGACTTTGGCTGCGCGCTTGACCGACTCTTCGATAGTGATGGCGGGGCTCATGACGCCTGCCTTGGTGAACATGAATTCACCCTTTTCATCGCGTGGTCCTGTGTAATTCAGCCCCGACGTGTGACGCAACAAATCACGAATCGTGATCTGGCCTTCGGCCGGGACGGTGTAAACGATGCGTCTGCCCGTCGCCGCAACGGTCCTTTCGACCGCGACCTGCATGCTCCCGAGTTCGGGGATAAACTTCGATATCGGATCGTTAAGAGAGAATCTGCCCTCTTCATAGAGGATCATCGTCGCCACGCCGGTGACGGCTTTGGCCATCGAGTAGATACGGAAGATCGCGTCCTTGCGCATCGGCTTACCAGCTTCCTTATCCATCATTCCCCACGACTCGAAATAGCCGATTTTGCCGCGCCGTGCGATCAGACCGATCGCGCCAGCGATGCGATTCTCCGCGATGTGCCTTTGCATCACCGCGCCAATCCGCTCAAGGCGGTCTTTCGCGAGGCCAGCATCTTCAGGCGTGCCCGGCTTGAGGCCCTTGCCGTTGGCGCCTTGAGACGAAACCAGTCCCGCTGGTGTAGGCAGGAGGGCAAGGCAGATCAGCAGGCAAATGATCGGACGTTTCATGGTTCTTCCCTTTCAGACCAAATCCCTGGTTCGCAGCTATTGACGAGGCGATTCGGCCTTTTGCTGCAAACCCAGCTGTTCGCGGAACCACTCCGCCGCTGCGTTGGAGCTGATCTCAAATGCCTCGTTGATGTACATCTCGAAGTGTGTGATGCCGGGTACCGAGATCAGCTTCTTCGGCCCGGTCAATACCTCCATTGCGGCGTAGGCGTGATCGGAGTTCTTCATGAGCTGCTCTTTCTCCGCGACGATGAACATCACCGGGCGGTCGCCCACCGCCTTCAAATGATGAAAGGGGCGATACTCCGCGACCATCTGATTCGTTTCGACATCCACCATCCGCCGGGTCGAATAGCCGGTTTCGAATTCGCCGCCGTCGCCCGTGCGCGCCCGTTTGATCGCGTCGGCGAGCAGCGCGCCCCGGAGCTGCCCCGGGCCTGGTTGAGCATTCCTGCCCGCGATCGACGGGATTTGTACGGCGACGGCTTTGACCCGCGCATCCTGCGCCGCCGTCATGATCGAATGACCGCCAGCGAAGCTCGATCCCCAGACGCCGATGCGGTCTGGATCAACGCCCGGTTCGCCCTGCAGGTACGAGATGGCGTTGCGATAGTCCTCGACCATCTTCATCGGCAGCAGTCGCGTTCGTTTGAGTACGACGTCCATTGTACTCTTGATAATTCGCTTGCCATCGAGCGCCTGACTAGGATCCGCCGTCGCCACCGTGGGCTTTGCCTGCGCTACAAACGGATCGCTCGAACCCCAGCCGCGGTAGTCGATCACCAGCGCCACGAGCCCTCGCTCGGCGAAGCGTGCGCCGTATTTTTCAATCGAGAAATGCGTGCCCGCCCAGCCCTGTCCGAGCACGACACCAGGAGTCTTGCCACTAGTGGAAAAGCCTTTGGGATAGAAAAGCTTGGCGTAACAGCCGACGCCGTCGCTGAAGTACGTGACTTCTTTGGCCGTCACACCATCGGCCAGCTTGTACGCCCAGTCTTCCCGCGTCAGACCAGACTTGACCTTCTCCTCTTGTGCACCTGCGCTCAAGGTCAGGCAGCACAGCGATAGAACTACCGTCATAAACTTTTTCATCATTTCGACTCCGGTGTGCTAATTGAGACTGCAACCGCCGACATTGGAGATCAACAGCGAATTGTCCTGGGCACCCCCAGTTGTTGACCTCGGTCTGTCGAGTGCTACTTTTTCAAATATTGATCGAACCACTCGATGGCGAGTTTGATCGCCTGCTCGCGAGCCGTACTGTAAATGCCGTAATGCGTGATCCCGGGAACGAGGACGTACTTTTTCGGCTGAGGAGCGCGGTCATAAGCGAGCTTCCCGTGATCCTTGATGTCGAACAGCTCCTCCTTCTCGGCATCAATAAACAGGGCGGCGCAGTTCTTCAGTCTGGCGGCATCTTCGACTGGCGCGTAGAGCAGCAGTTTGTCCCGAATTGGCGCGCCAAACAGATTGCCGATGACGCGCTGGCGCGGCGGCGGATAACCCAGTTCGCCGCGTGCCCGCCTGGTCGCTTCGTCATAAGCGACCTTCAACTGATTGGCCTCAGTGCCCGCCAGGATGGTCATCGCTGCCGGGCGCGAATCAAACGCGGACACCTGGCTGACGACAGCCTTGATCCGTGGGTCGCGCGATGCAACGTAAACGACATGCCCGCCCGAATAGCTCGAACCCCGCAGGCCGATGCGGCCAGTGTCCACCATCGGCTCGCCCATCGCCCAGTGGATCGCGTTGAACCAGTCGGTGACGAACTCCAGCGGATCAACCACCTCGCGTACTTCCATGACCTCGGTGTTGAATTTCTGGCTCTGTCCCGAAACTGGTTTGACCGGTGAAGGGCCGACCAGAATCAGCCGTGCATCACTCTCGCCCCAACCGCGATAATCAAAGGACAAGACCAGGTAACCCGCGTTCGCCAGATCAATCGAGTCGCGGCGAAAGCCCGCTGCCGCTCCTCCCCATCCGTGCGCTTGAATGATCGTCGGAAGCTTTTTCCCTGACATCGACTTGAGCGAAAAGATCTCTCCGTGCATGCGCACACCTTCGCTCATGATATTGACTCGTCGGTAGTCAATCGCTTCAGGTGGTTTGAAACTGGCCGCAGCCGTTTGTTGTTGCCCCGCTGGATCAGGCGGGCGCTGGGGGCTGCCCTGTTGCGCGTTCAAGTTCTGTGCGCAGAGCAAGACAAGGCCAGGTAAAAGCGCGATTAAACATCCACGTTTCAGCATGACTACCCCTCTGTTATTTGCCGTTCCTCATGTCATTCACCTGTTATCACTTGCTCTCAGGCAGCGCAAATAAAAAGACCGTTGCTGAGCCTCGCGCCGCGCGCCAAAATCCGGACGCACTGCCTGAATTCACTGCGACATACTGTCGGCCATTGATCGAATAGGTAATGATTCCACCATTGAGCGGCCCTCCGGCATTGAAGCGATAGAGCACCGCGCCAGTGCGCGCGTCGAGCACCAGGAAATCGCCAGTCAGCTCGCCCGTAAAAATCAACTCCGCCGAAGTCGTCGTCACCGCCGCCAGCATGGGCCGCTTCGATTCATACTTCCAGCGCACCCGTCCCGTGGCAGCGTCAATAGCCGTCAGCCAGCCGCGCGATTTCTCCAGCGGATCGGGGATGGTGGTCCCGCCCATAAAGCCCATACCCGCTCGAAACTCCATTGCCTTTTTGAACGTTGAGCACCAATCCACCGCATTGACAAACAACATGTTCAGGCCCGGGTTATACGCAGGCCCGTTCCACTGCACGCCGCCGAGCACGCCGGGGCATGCGCGAACGCCTTCAGTCGTCTTCAGCGCGACGTCTGGGTTGAGGCGGGTCGTGACCGGCACCTCGTAAAGATGCTCATGCGTCTCACGATCGAGGACGTGCAGTATTCCGTCTTTGCCGGTTGTCGTAATCAACTTGCGCAGCTTGCCGTTGATTCTTGCTTCAAAGAGTGGGCTTACCTGCGTCACATCCCAATCGTGAAAATCGGCCGGTACGCTTTGATAAAACCACTGCAGCTTGCCCGTCCGCGCATCGAGCGCCAGGAGCGAGTTCGTATACAGATTGTTGCCAAGCCTGGAGTCGGTGTAAAAGTCGGGCGCCGGATTTGAGACAGGGACATAGAGCACGCCCTTTTCAGCATCGAGCGAAAAAGGTGCCCAGACGGAGCCGCCACCGGTCTCTCTCGCTTTGGCATCCTTCCATGTTTCCGCGCCCGGCTCGCCTTCGTCAGGCACGGTATTGAAGCGCCAGACCTGCTCGCCGTTCTCCAGCCGAAACGCGCCAACCCAGCCTTTGACACCGCCCTCGCTCCCCGCCGGGCCGATCAGAATGAGGTCTTCGAAAAGCAGCGGCGCCATTGTAAAACCGGCTTCCCGTTTCCTTCGATCCAACACCGGCCGCTCCCACAGCAGCTTGCCATCGACGGCATCGTAGGCCAGCAAATACCCATCGTGTGTGCCCCGCACCACTTTGCCATCTTTGATCGCGACGCCTCGATTCATCATCCAACCATCCGGCCCTTTCGGCTTGCGATCAACGCGCCATTTAAGCTTGAGCGTCGCAGCATCCAGCGCCATCGTTGCATTGCTTGTCGCCACGTACATGACGCCCTCATAGACGAGTGGGTTGTTGTGGAAGACGTTGGAATCAGCTGCTTGATAGATGGCAACAGGCTGCAGCGTGCCGGCGTTGCGGCGATTGATCTGCTTCAGATCGACGAATCGCTGCCCGCCGTAATCGTGGTTCGAGAGGAGCCAGTCGGTCGTGCTTGTGTGCGCGCCGGTCAATTCGGCTTGCGTCGGTTTGGCTGTGCTCGCTTTCGCGCCGCTACTGTAGAAAGCAGGCGCGGCATTCGCAGTCGGCGGCGTCCCATTTGTCGTCTGACGCGTGATCTTTGTGGTTCTCAGCGTGGCCGGGTCGGCAGCCAGTTCGCGCGTGCCCGCTCCGTATCCGTTGCTTGCCAGCACAACAGCGACGATGTCGATGTATTGCTGGGCGGTTAGCGAGTCGGGCTTGCCATAAGGCATCTGCATCTTCGTAATGTAATAGAGGTCGTCGACGCTGCGGTCGCCCTGGCCCCACTTCGCCAGAAAGCGTTCACCTGCGAGCGGGCTGGCGGGCGTCCCTTCCAGACTCTGACCGTGGCAGGAGGCGCAATGCTGCGCATAAAGCGGACTGCCGCGTTCAAGCTGCAATCGTGTGTAGAGCCGCTCTGATTGCGAGTGAGCGCTTGGCGAGTTCGCCGATACAGCTGCAAAGCAAAAGCAGACGAGGACGATGCTGAACTGTCTGGCGCTCCTGAAAGGATGGCGATTCATTGGAAGCTCCGAATTGGCAAGGAGGGTCACAGAGACACGGAGGCGCAAAGTACGATGCGAAAGCCGCGTGTCCCGCTTCTGCTGGGGCAAATCCCTTCCATTCAATTGAACACTGCTTAATAAGTCAAGGCCCGCGCCGAAGGCGATTACGCTCGGTGCGGTGGCCGTGGACGTCATGGTGCCGAAGTGGAGCAAATCGATGCCGCCGTTTGGATTGGTCAAGACCGGCGTGTCGGTCGCATTGATCGCGTCCGAAAACGTCCACCCTTTGCAAATCGCCTGTCGCGAGCCCGGAGTTCGTGGCGGCCCCGCCTCGGATTTCGCGGGTTGAACCCCGACCAATCTGTGAACTCAATTTGGTAATCCTACGGCGGGTATCGATGAAAGAAATCACGATCCACCATTGTGTCAAATGAGGTTTCCCGCGTCGTGCTGCCCGTGCTGCAGTTTTGCTGGAACGGGAACTCTGCACAAATGCCGAACTGGTCAATGGTGACCTGGGGAGTTCACCGTTTGGGTTGACGATCAGGTGGTGGCCAGGAAAGGCAACGGAGTTCCAACCGAGAATGAGATTCTTGAGGCGGTCAGAGAGGCATTGAATTGAGAAATGCCTGCCTCTCTTCGTGAAGCTCAAAATCAGATCGGACCAGCCGTCCATCGGCGTGACCGCTGTTGAAGTGTTGCGACGTGTTGGCTGCCTGGCAAATCAGCGCTTACTCCCTCGCCGAGCAGGTGCGCGTTCGGCTGATTTTACGGAGCGACTATTTCGATGTGGCTTTGCGGAACACAAAGAAGTGTTGGGCAGGCCATTCGTGATACTCGACCAATTCAAAACCCGCAGGCAACCATTCGCGCAAGACTTCGGCGGCGGTCATTTGATGATCGCGCGGCAGCTTGAAGGGGAAGTCCGCGGGCATCCATTCAGCGCGGTATTCCAACAAGGCGACTCTGCCATTGGGCGCAAGGGATTCTTTGATTTTTTCGAGCATCACTTTCGGCTGCCCGAATTCGTGGTAGGAGTCCACCAGCAACGCCCAGTCCATTTTTCCCGCAGGCAACATCGGATCATCCTCTTTGCCCAGCACCGGATAGATGTTGCGGACATTCGTGTCTTTCATGCGCGTCGCCAATTGGTCGAGCATCCCTTGTTGAATGTCGACGGCAAAGACCGCGCCGTGCGGGGCGACGGGTTTGGCCAACCGTAAACTGTAATAACCCAGCCCGGCGCCGATGTCCGCGACCAGATCACCGTCTTTGAGCTTCAGTTTGGCCACGAGTTCATCTGGACGCTCAAATCTTTCACGTGCTTCGTGCAGCAGAATGGAGGAACGTTCGGCGGGCAAAGGGCGCGCGGGCTTGCGCTCTGGGGCGGGCTGCGCCTGTTGCGCTTGTGTGATAAAGACGGCTGACAGAAGGCCGAGGGCCAGCACCAGCAGCCTGAAGGCGGAGCGCAGTTTGTTCCCTTGCATAAGGAGAGCCTCGTGGTTACTTGTTTCTGTGGAAGGCAAACTCATCGCCCGTTCAGCGCCCACTGTAATCGTCAATGATGGCTTGAGGCCCGGCTTCAACGCAAAGCCATGTTTGCGCGGTCACGCTTCCTGGCCAAACACGCGACGCCGCTCCAAGGGCCCGAAAAGAAAAACGGGCATCCTCGGGATGCCCGTCCATGATTGATTCGAAGAATCGGGACGGCGGGATTCGAACCCACGGCCTCTTGCACCCCAAGCAAGCGCGCTACCAGGCTGCGCCACGTCCCGAAAAATCCACTCGGATCAAGTATCGATGCTAAACGTCGTGGTTGAGCGTTGTCAACAAGTCCTCAGCCATAAGCCTCAGTCTCTCGACCGCATCACGCGACATGGGACGCGTCGGTAGTACAGATAGCAGATCGTCGCCACCATCATCCGGATCGACACCCATCTCGGCTGGTGTCGCGTTCGGTGGCACAACCTTCAGCCTCGATCCACCTGCCCGACCCTCGGTGCTCAGTTTTCGCTTTGCTCCCGCGATCGTGAACCGCTCGTCGTAGAGCAACTCTCTGATCCGCAGCGCCATTTCGACGTCTTTACGCCGGTACGTGCGCTGGCCTGCCCGATTCTTTTGCGGCTGCAACATGGGAAACTCAGTCTCCCAATAGCGCAGAACATGCGCCTGTACACCAACCAGATCGCATACCTCACCGATCTTGAAAAAAAGCTTGTCGGGAATCGCAACAGCTGTCTGCATAATTTCGAACCTGTCCAGGAATGTGAGCCGTATGCCCTTTGCCTACACGGATTTGATCCCGCGTGACGGACGGAACACGATGGCACGTCGGGCCGGAAGGTAGATCGCCGCTCCGGTCACCGGATTGCGACCTCTGCGCGGTCTCCGCTCAACAACTTCAAGTGTGCCAAACCCGACGATATGAATTCCTTCGCCGCTTAGAAGTTGGCTCTTCATGATCGTGAACATCTGATCAACGATGCGTCCAGCGTCCTGATGCGAAATCCCCCCGTGCCGTTCGTAAACCGCACGAGCCAAGTCTGCCTTCGTCATCGCGTTTCCTTCACGAGAGAGTCAGTAAACGTATGTTACGGCTTTTGGTGCTCGGCTGTCAACTACTGATAGTGCTATACTTGCCCGATTTCTTTAAGGGGAGCTAGCTGTCACTTAGCGCGATGCAGATCACAAGTCAGGCCAACCAGCATCTCAAACTCTCTCGCCGGGTTCGCGACGGAAGGGAACCATCGCTGATCTTTGTCGAGGGGCAACGCCTTATCGCTGAATGCCTCGACGCAGATCTCCCCCTCATCGCCGCATTCCACCGGCTCGCGCTTGAGGAGCGATCGCGGCACCTGGTGCTGGCGCTGCGGAAGCGCGACTGCCCTGTCTACGAACTCGACGACAGCCTCATGAGGACGTTGAGCGACACGGTTAGCTCACAAGGTCTCGTACTGCTCGCACAGCGGCCCGAGGTAGCCTCGCGGCAAATGCTGACCACTGGCAACCCTCCGAATCAGTCCACCTTGATCGTCGCTCTCGACCGGGTTCAGGATCCTGGCAACGCCGGCACGATCGTCAGGACGGCCGAGGCTGCTGGTGCAACCGGGCTTATCACCCTTGCCGGAACGGTCGACCCGTTCTCACCTAAATCGCTGCGGGCATCAATGGGCTCGGCATTCCGACTGCCAATCGCGTGCGGAGTCTCGCTCGACTCGATTCTGACGCTGTCTCATGAACACGACGTGACGGTCGTCGGGACCGTAGCCGAAGCAAAACTCGACTACACCGCGTACGATTGGCGGGGGCCGACTCTTGTTGTGCTTGGCAACGAGGCCGGAGGAGTCGCCGCCGCCCTCCTCGCTCGGTGTCAGGTCACCATTCGTATCCCGGTCGCGTCGCCCGTCGAGTCGCTCAACGTGGCGGCGGCTGCCGCCGTCGTGCTCTTCGAAGCAGCTCGACAGCGACGATCTTCAGAGTCAGGCAACTCTGAAGGCAGAGTCAGCGTATTTTAGTGCGATGACAGAGAAGCAGATGGCCCCACCCTTCCTGAGCACAATCGAAGAGAAGATCAGGCACTTCTGGTCCCGGCTTGGCGCGGCGGTTGAGCGGTCGATTGGGCCAAAGGCAAAACAGCCTTTCGACGCCGGTGCGATCCTCGATTCAATCGAACGTCAAATCGAATCCAGCCTCCGTCGCGAGAACAGCCGCGTCATCGCTCCGAACCGTGTCGAATTGCGTTTCGACTATGAGACCCACGCCAGAATGACCGACCTCCAGCGCAGTCTTCTCGAGCGTGATCTCCAGACAAGCCTTACCGAGTTCGTTCACAATCGGCGCTACGTGACTGCCGGGCCGATCCGAGTGGACATCGCATTTGATGCTTTTGTCCGCCATCTCGAGATCAGGACAAGATTCGCGGAGGAGTCCAGGACCCTGCCGTCCGGTTCGACGGCGAGCGGGACGGCAACGAATGGTCCACCGATCAGAGTTCGCTTGAGGGGGCTCAAGACATCTCGAGCCGGAGAGCTTCAGGCGTTTTTCGGAGAGGGCAGAAATACTCTGGGTCTCGGCCGCGGCAAGGACAATTCGCTGGTCCTGGATGACGCCAGCGTTTCGAATTTTCACGCCGCGTTGACGCTCAATCCGGACCGAACTGTCTGGCTTTCCGATCTTGGTAGCAGTAATGGCACGACGATCGACGGGGTCCGGCTGCCTGCGAACGATCGCCGTCAGGTTCACGACGGTGAGCGATTGTGTTTTGGCGAGATTGAGATGACCCTCGAGTTATCGATCGGTGAAGCCAGGCAGGACTGAACGACCATATGAGCTTCTCCTTCTTTGCCACGCTGCTTTATCTGTCAGGAGTCATGCTGCTGGCAGTGAGCCTCTTGCTGTCGCTCGTTCGTTCACGGATGAGGGCGTCATCCGAGGTTCCGACTGGTCATCCCGGGTCGGCAGATTTCGGGCCAGTGTTGACCAGTCGGAGGCTGGCTCATTTGCGAAGAGCGGGCGTTTTGCTCTTTATCCTGGCTTTCGGCTTTCACGTCTATTGGGGTCTGTTTGCGGCCGGTCCAATCCGCACGGATGATGGCTTCGCCCTGCTTAAGAACAGACGCGATCAAAGGAATCGACGCGATATCGAGAGCCACCTCCGCGGCTGGATCTTCGATCGCCATCACGAGGTGCGTCGCGCGCTTGCCAAGTACCGATATCTCAATGGAGAGGTCATTCGCGATTATCCCCTTGGCGCCGGGGCCGCGCACCTTGTCGGCTACAGTGGCCTCGTCCGCGGTGATGCAATGATCGAGCGCGCGGTCTCCGTCGATGCGTCGAAGCCCGCTGATCCCGAACAGGGCTTCTGGCGACGGCTCTTCTCGAACGAGCCGGGGGCGCGAAAAGTGGTCGGCCGCGACCTCGTGCTGACGATCGACTTCGATCTCCAGAAGGACGCTGCCGCCGCGCTCGCCGGCAAGTCGGGGGCGATCGTCGTTCTCAATCCACAGACTGGTGAGTTGCTCGCGCTCGCGAGCGCGCCGGCGTTTGACCCTGACGATGTCAATAATGACGAGAAGTGGCGCGATATCGCTCGTGATATCAAGAATCGACCGCTCATCAATCGAGCTCTTGACGACTACTATCTCCCCGGCTCGACCCTGAAATTGATCACCGCGTCCGCAGCTCTTGAAGCGCGCCTTGAGAAGTCGATCTTCTATTGCCGTAGTGAAGGGTGGGCTCCGCCGGGATCGAATCGACCGATCCGGGATGACGAGGGCGAGGCTCACGGTCAGATCGGACTTGCAGATGCGTTGACGCACTCCTGCAACCAGTATTTTGCTCAACTCGGGGTAGAGGTTGATCGGAACCGCCTGGGCGATGCGGCGCGTCGTTTCGGGCTGAGAGTGTTCGACTCTGCCGAAGATTCGTTGCGGGCCGGATCATTTCGCAGCCTCTGGAACTCCGAGAATCACGTCCTTTCCGATGTCCTTGCGCCTCTTTATTCGACATTCGTCGCCGGTCGGCGGACGACTCGCTACGATCTGGCGCTCGAGGCAATCGGTCAGGGATTTGTCCAGGTGACTCCAATCCAGATGGCGCTCGTCGTCAGTTCAGTCGCTAACCATGGAGGCAATGTCATGCGGCCGAAGATTGAGCTTGAACGCGCGCCAGCGGTGTTCAGTCAATCAATGACACCCGAGACAGCGGCCCAAATGAGAACGATGATGGCGACCGTCATCAACCGCGGAACGGCGAGTGCCGCCTTTGCTTCGGTGCGGGGTAGATTCAGCGCGGGAGGTAAGACGGGGACGGCTCAGCGACTGGTTCCCGTCATCGATCCCAGGACGGAGCAACCCGTCATGACCCGGGATGCGCGCGGTGTCGAACAGATCAAGAGGGCCTTCCGCATCGACTCGTGGTTTGTCGGATTCGCACCTCTGGATAACCCCCAGATTGCCATCGCAGTTGTTGTTGAAGCAGGGGGGTACGGCGGACGAAATGCCGCACCGATAGCCGCAAGCCTCCTCGCACGAGCACAGAGCCTCGGGTTGATGAGCGGCGCTGCGCCGGCCGGCGACGCCCGAAAATAGGTCAAGCTCGGCCCCGCTGCTATTTGACCGCTCGCAACTGCTCAATACGCCCGCGGATTGCTTTGGTGAAACAGGCCTGGTCTTCAGCCGTTGCCCCACTCGCCTCCAAGGCACTCTTCACCTGCTCATCGGTCAACTTGCCGACAATCCCAACCAGCCATTGAACGTCCGCAACCTTGATGTCATTTGCGAAGTCCTTGGAATGCTGGCCCGCATAGCCAAACTCGACGATCCCATTCCTGACGCCTTTGACAAAGCTCCTGGATTGGCCCTGGTAGCCGCGGCAGTCCCACTTCTCGCGCGAAATGAAATTCCCCCATTTACCCATCGAAGCGCCCCAATCCGTCACCGTATACTGCGCATCGTCCCTGGTTTGAAAGATCGCTGTATTTGAGCCGCGCGAGACATCGCGGACGTCCTTGTTATCCCAGTTTGCGAGGAGCATGACCATGACCTTGAGACCGTTCAGTTCCTTGGTACCGACAAACGGGTTCTCGATCCAGCTCCAGCTCTGTTCCTCCTCGAGCTTCTTGACGCCTTTGTCCTTCTGCCGTTCAAACCGAGCCTCGACGAACGTGCCGTCTTCCTTGACCTTGCTCTTTGCCCGGGTCAGACCAGTCACGCCATCGATCTTTCCGGACGGGACAAAATAAGCAGGCTCAACAAAGTAACCGGCTGCCCAGACGAGTCGAATAGCCACCGTCTCGGCATTGACCTCCGTGCCCCACTTTACTGACCACTCGATCCCATTGGCATCCTTCACCTTGACCTTCGGATTCGAGCCATTGAGATTCTCTTCAAGGAAAGTGAAAGGCGCTAGAGGTGCGCCCTCGCGGCCACCCGGCCCGCCGGCGAGGTCCAGCGTCTCGACCTGTCCCGGATCGCGCCAGACTTGGGGGACCCGCGCTTTTGGCGTTGGCGTCGCTTTTGGCGTCATGCCAGTCGGCCGCGGGAGGTTTTGGGCCTGGGTCGCAATCGTTAGAAGGATTGCCGCAAAAACCAATAGAAGGGCGCTGGCAATTAGGTGCCTGCTCTTTGATTGAAAAAATGACATAGCTTCTCCTGATTCAAATCTGACTGCCCTGCGGCCTGACAACAGTGAAATCATACCAGAACTGATGCGCTTGTCACACTTCAACGTGGAAGAAGAGACTCACGCGAAGGCGCGAAGACGGGAAAGGGGGCTTGTCCCGGCCCGCTGCGGCGCGGGAACCTCGGCCAGGCATAATCCCTGCCTCTACCTCTTCGTGCCCTCCAGTTGAGCCGGCTTGACTAACGGCTGTTTGTGATTAGTATAGGTATATTGTATGCGGCGACGGCTGCTTTGCGTTTGTCGTGAAGGGCGGATGTGGCCGCGAAAGGATTGGAGAGGGAACAGTGAGCAAATCTCGGCAGCGACTGTTGGTGTTATGCGTTGTTTTCGCTATTAGTGTCAGTGGCCTCCTGGTTCGGCCGCTGGCAGCCGCCGATGATTTTGCGGCTGAGAACAAGCTCTTCCGCGATTGGGTGGTGGCGAGCGATATCATTCGTGAAAGCTACGTCGAATCGCCCGATTATGAACTCCTTACCCGCGCATCGATCTCAGGGATGCTGCGAACGCTTGACCCGCACTCCAACTTTTACGACCGGAAAAGCTTTGATGAGATGAGGCGCGAACAGCGCAGTCACTACTTTGGAATTGGGGCGACCATCCAACAGCGTTTTCGCGGTGTCTACATCATCGAGCCATTTAAGGGAACTCCTGCCGTGCGGGCTGGTCTACGGTACGGAGATCAGATCGTTGGGATCGACGGCAAGAACACCGAGAACTGGAATTCGGATCAGGTTCGGAACTCATTGAGGGGTGAGCTCGGTACGACGGTCAATGTGGCAGTCCGAAGGGCAGGTGTTGCGGATCCGGTGACTGTCGCGATCGAGCGCGGTACAGTCGATCTACCTTCGGTTTCGACCTTTTACCTGGCACGCCCCGGAATTGGCTATATCAACCTCTCGCGTGGGTTTCACTCGACGACGAGCGATGAGTTGAGCACGGCGATCGGGATGCTAAAGGAGCAGGGAGCGAGGTCGATGATTCTCGACCTTCGCGGAAATCCCGGAGGATTTCTTGATCAGGCGATCAAGGTCAGCGACAAGTTTCTCGATCGCGGTCAGATCGTCCTTTCGGTGCGTGGCCGCGAGGGCCGTGTCCCGAATCGTGACTGGCCTGCGGAGTCAGGCTCGCCTGAAAGCTTCCCGCTGGTGGTCCTCATCAATCGCAATTCGGCGTCAGCCTCCGAGATCGTTGCCGGCGCTGTTCAGGATCACGATCGAGGTCTGATCATTGGTGAAAGCAGTTTTGGCAAGGGCCTCGTGCAAACGATTTTTCCGCTCTCAGGTGGTGCAGGCCTGACGCTGACGACGGCGCGGTACTACACCCCGAGCGGTCGACTTATCCAGCGCGACTACTCCAACGGATCCTTTTACGAATACTTGTCCCGTCGTAACGCAGAGGGGGCTGTCGTCCCTCAAACACCTGTCAACGATGAGCGCAAGACCGACCTTGGTCGTACTGTCTTTGGTGGCGGCGGTATCGAACCGGATGTCAAGGTTGTCGCCCCCGTCCCGACAAATGCGCAGTTCAACATCTGGAGTTCGGGGTTGTTCATGTTTACTCGGGAGCTGCTTGCGGGTGGCGTGGAGGGCGCGGCAAACTTCAAGTTTGACGGACTCAAGTTCGGCCACAAGCTGCAACCGGGAGAGTTTGCGATTACCGATCAAATCGTGAAATCCTATCGCGACTACATGGTCGACTTTATCGCGAAGAACCCGGAACTGAACATCACCGCCGCGATGGTCGAGGAGAATCTCACCTGGTTGCGCGGGAAGATGCGTGAGGAAGTGCTTCTTGCCTTCTATGGGTTGGATGTGGCGCAACGTGGAATCGCAGATCAGGACCCGCAGTTGCAGCGCGCAATTCAGGAGCTGCCGAATGCCGCTCAGCTTGCCGAAAGGGCTCGACGGGTGACGCAGAAAACGTCGCGTAATTGACCGTGCTCTCTCCGCCCCACCTCAGTGCACGGCTTGACGTTGGAATGATCGGATGGCGGCTGCTAGTCAGCCGCCATCATCATTTTTGAGAGAATCAATGAGCCATCGTAGCCGGAAAAGAATACTCCTTGCGACCGTCACCGGTCTGCTGGCGTCCGCGCTGTGGCTCTACTTTGAGCGGGTCCCTCGAATCGATCTCGCGACGCGGGTACCCGATTCGGCCATCGGATACCTTGAGGTCAATGACTGGCCGAGGTTTATGGATCAACTTACGGAGAGCGCAGCCTGGCTGCAACTCGCGCCGGAATTCGGGCTCTGGGACAAGTGGCGCTACCTCGGCAAAGCCGCGTGGATCTTGCGAACAACGGGAATCGGCCCTCGCGAGGCGGTCGTCCTCGCCCGGGCTCAACTCGCGCTTGTCGTCACCAGCCTCGAGGTCCGCGGCGAAGAGGTGCGGCCGCGACTCGCGTTCGTTCTTGAGACTCACAGTCGTGAGGCGCAGTTGGCAGCGCTCATCCAGAAGCGGCTGCCGCAACTGGCAAACCACGCGTTCGGCACTCAAGACGAGGAAAGATCAGAATATGCTGGCATCCTGGTGACCGTTTTTCGGGGAGCCGACCGCGAAAGACGCATGCTCTCGGCGCAGATCGGCAGCGAGTGGATCGTCGCGAATCACGCCGAAGCGATGGAAGCATGTATCGATGCGCGTCTGGGCCGTGTCCCGGCCATGGCGAACAATTTCTATTTGCAGAACGGCCGTCCGGTGGTTGGGTCAGACACCGCGGTCTTTGGCTTCGTGAGCGGCGAGGGGACGATCAGGTTGACGCATTTCGCGGCCGAGCTGGTCGGTTCGCGGCTTTTTGGCAATAGCCCCCTGACCGAGGCTTTGCGGAGCGTCGTCTCTGATCTTTCATCCATCGCTTCTCACGGCCTTGCTTACGGGATGGGCTTTGGCAGTGGGCAGGCCGTCGAACGATATGCGTGGTTGTGCCATCCCCAAATGGCTGAACAGTTGCGCGGCGTGATTCGGGTCAAAGGCCAGGCGATGCGTCTGCCAGGTTTTGCTCCGGCGTCGATTGAGGGGATGACGATCATCAGGGTTGAGGACCCGGACCGGGCATTCTCTGCCGCTGAGGCGGTTATCTCATCGCGGCTGGGAGCAGCGCAGAGCTTTATTCTTCATCGGTTCGTCCTCGGGGCGAGAGAGGCGCTCTTCGGGTTGAAGGAGCAAGAGAACGCCGCAGCCGCCTTCGGTGATGAAATGGGGAGCATCAGCTTTGGGCCAACGTCGGCTGAGAACCTCTGGGTAGTGACTGTCAAGGACCGGCCTCTGCTTGAGCGATTGACTGCGAGGTTCCTGACGCAGGGAGGGGCGACAATGCGGACAGAGGCAAGCAGCGGGACCGAGTTGTGGATCTCGAGCGATGAGCGACGGGGCGCCGTCGGCTTCTTCAAAGAATTCCTGGTTATTGGTGGTCGCCAGGCACTTCTGCGGTTGGTGGAGGCGCGAAAGACGACAGGCGTGATTGCCGAATCGCCACGGTTCCTGGCAGCGCTGCAGCCGGCATCAGCGGCACCCATGGTAAGTTTCTCTTCGGTGCGAGCCGAAACCCAAGGTATGATGGATGTCCTGGCAAATTTCTTGCCTCGAGGTGGAGCCAGAGGCCGGCCGGATCGCGTGCTTGCCAATCTGCCCCTGGCGACAAGTACTCTGCAGTTCGCTGACCAGAGTTTGCTTGTCGAGTCGCATTCTTCATTCGGCAGCCTGCCATTTATGGTGTCAATTCTGAGTCAGAAACCGGAGGGGGGAGCGGCGGCCAAATGAGACGGAATGCAACATCGGTCGAATCCAGTTCGGTGAGATCGAGTGTTTCTGGCTGTGTGGAATGGTGAGCGTCACGGAAACAAGGGTGGAGCCAGGACCGGTGCTGCTTCGTGCGAAGGGGCTGACAAAGGTCTATCCGGGAAGGCCGACGAAGGTCGAGATTTTTCGCGATTTGAGTCTCGAGGTTCGGCGCGGCGAGATGGTTGCGATCGTCGGCGACTCTGGTACCGGCAAGTCGACGCTGCTGCATTTATTGGGCGGATTGGACCATCCGACAGGTGGAAGCGTGATTTTGGGCGAGTTTGACATGGTTTGCGCGCGTGAGCTAGACTTGAGCCGATTTCGTAACCGAAACATCGGGTTTGTCTTCCAGTTTCACCATTTACTACCGGAGTTCTCGGCGCTCGAAAATGTCATGATGCCTCAGTTGATTGCCGGAACTAACCGGCACGAGGCGAGGAAGCTGGCGGGGCACTGGCTGGGGAAAGTTGGGCTCGGGGATCGCGCGACGCATCGTCCCGGGGAACTCTCGGGTGGTGAGCAACAACGGGTCGCGCTTGCCCGCGCGTTGGTTGGGTCACCCCAGTTGCTGCTGGCCGACGAGCCAACGGGCAACCTCGATCCCCGGACGGGGGAGGTGGTGGTTAATCTGATCCGTCAGTTGCAGCGTGAGCAACGCTTGACAGCAGTCATCGTCTCGCACAATGAACGACTGGCCGCTGCCTGCGACCGCGTCTTTCGGCTCGATGGTGGTCGGCTAAGCGAAGACCGAGGGAAATGACGGAAGAGAATTCTTCGAACCTCTTCATTGGAACCCTGAAGCGCGTCTGAGAACCGACAGAGACCAGCCGGATAGTACGGATAGTAATGTTCGACGGATGGTAATGTTCGACGGATAGTAATGTTCGAAAGATACACCGAGAAAGCGCGCCGCGTGATCTTCTTTGCGCGGTATGAGGCGAGCCAGTTTGGGGCGGCGCAAATCGAGGCCGAGCACATCCTGCTGGGCCTTCTCCGCGAGGATAAGCATCTCACCACCCGCTTCTTTAGCCGCTCACAGGGCAGTGTCGAATCGATCCGGAAAGAGATCGAGGGACGCACCATCCTCCGCGAGAGGATCTCGACCTCTGTCGACCTTCCGCTCTCACTCGAGGCAAAACGTGTGCTCGCCTTCGCGGCCGAGGAATCGGAACGCCTCGGTCACCGACACATCGGGACCGAGCACCTCCTGCTCGGCCTGCTCAGGGAAGAGAACTCGATCGCTGCGGAAATCCTCTACGATAGAGGCCTACGCCTCTCCGATATTCGGCATGATCTGATGCGCCAGGCCAATGTTGAGAGAAGTGCGAGCGCAAAACGCGAGACACCGCACCTCGTCGAGTTCAGCCGGGATTTGACCGAATCAGCTCTCGACGGCAAGCTCGATCCGCTCGTTGGAAGAGAAAACGAGATCGATCGGGTGACTCAGATTCTCTGCCGCCGGACAAAAAACAACCCGGTACTCATCGGTGAACCGGGTGTCGGTAAGACCGCCATTGTTGAGGGGCTGGCCCAACGCATAGTCAGCGGTGAAGTGCCATCCTTCCTGCTCGAGAAACGGATTCTTGCGCTTGATCTCAGCCTCATCGTCGCGGGCACGAAATATCGCGGTCAGTTTGAAGAGCGGATGAAGATGATCATGCGCGAGTTGATCGACAACCCGCAGTACATCATCTTCATCGACGAATTGCATACGCTCGTCGGGGCCGGCTCAGCCGAGGGTAGTCTTGATGCTGCAAACATTCTCAAACCCGCGCTCTCGCGGGGAGAGATTCAGTGTATCGGTGCGACGACACCCAGCGAATTTCGCAAGTCGATCGAGAAGGACAGATCTCTCGAGCGTCGCTTCCAATCCGTCAAGGTGCCAGCTCCCGATGAGGCAGAGGCCATCTCGATTCTCGAAGGAGTCAAGGATCGTTACGAGTCTTTCCATAACGTTCGCTACACCGAGGAAGCGGTTGACGCCGCCGTGCACCAGTCCCATCGCTATCTTCCAGATCGATTCTTGCCTGATAAGGCGATCGACGTCATTGATGAAGCGGGCGCGCGTGTCAAGCTTCGGGTTCAGCGTGAGCGCGGGTACTCGCAATTAGCGCGGTACCAGCGCGAATCGACGGAGCGCGGCTCGTATCCCGGGACGACCCGGCGGGCGGCAAGATATGACGAGCCGATCGATCTCGAAGAGCCGGCAGCCTTGGTGGTCAAGGCGGATGTCGACGATGTCATTGCGAGGTGGACCGGGATTCCGGTCTCGTCCCTCCAGGAAGAGGAGTCGGCCAAGCTGCTCCGGATCGAAGACGAACTCCATCTGCGGATTGTCAGCCAGGGATTGGCGATCTCGGCGCTTGCGAGAGCGATTCGCCGGTCTCGGGCAGGGCTCAAGAATCCACATCGACCGGTCGGTTCTTTTCTCTTTCTGGGGCCAACTGGAGTTGGTAAGACGGAAGTCGCACGCTCGCTGGCAGACTTTCTCTTCGGCTCCGAACGCGCCATGATCCGGTTTGACATGTCCGAGTTCATGGAAAAACACTCAGTTTCGAAGTTGATCGGCTCGCCGCCGGGTTATGTCGGCCACGAAGAAGGCGGCCAGTTGACCGAGCGGATCAGACGTAAC
>JANNRD010000296.1:0-9189 GCA_031401095.1 Acidobacteriota bacterium | reverse complement strand
GTTTCCGCGGGAACTCTCAGGGGGACAGAGACAGCGGATCGGTGTCGCGAGGGCGCTGGCCTCCGATCCGCCCATACTTCTCATGGACGAGCCCTTCGGCGCACTTGATCCGCTGACTCGAGCCGAGATGCACCGGGAGTTCCATCGAATACAGGCTCACGTTCGCAAGACGGTCGTCTGCGTGACCCACGATATGGGAGAAGCGTTTGCACTCGGCACGAGAATGGGTGTTCTGGTTGACGGCCGATTGGTGGCTCTCGCGACGCCCACGGAAATCAATCGCTCGAAGGATGCTGAGGTGAGGATCTTCCTCGATGCGATGCCCAGAGTCGGCGTAGCGTGAATGAAGAGTCTCATGCTAAGACGCGAAGTCGCGAAGGGACGCGCTAAGTGTGAAAGGGCTCCAAACCTTAGCGCCTTAGCGTGAGCCCTCAGTATGTTTTGGCGATGCTCTTACTTGGCTGATTTCCAGAATCAAGACTATCAACCAAAAGTGTTGCGCCAATGACACCAACGGGCAGCGATAAGAGATTGACGATCGGAGTGATCAGTGTCAGATAGCCGGCTGCTCCAAAGCCCGCGGCCAGAGCCTTGTTCTTCCCAATCACACTAAGCTTCTGCCTCAGTTTCAAGCCTCTTACCGAGAGGGGGATATCAAGATAATCAAGGCTCACAAAGCAGATCGCGATCGTCAAACCGACCGGGCCGGCAATCGGTGGAAAGCCAAGTCCAAGAGCAAACCCCACCACAACGAGCAGCACTTGCAGACCGACCAACTTCGCACCTTCCCACATCGCCCGGCCCCATCCGATTGCGGCTGGTTCAGGCTTCAACCCCATCACAGTACGGGTGCGACGGCTGATTGCCTCGCTAAACGGGGCCAGTAGCACTCGCGCGAGGGGCAGATAGAGCAGATAGCTCACGAAGAGCGCGACGAGGAATACCAGAGTTTGTGCGAAGAGTCGCAAATCACCGCTCAACGGCGGTAGTTCCGGCCCCATCAGCCAGCCGACCACCCAGACACAGCCCGAGACAATCGCGACGAGCGCGCCAAGCGTCAACGCGATCGGGACAAGCGAAAGGGCAAGGAGGCTTGGATGTCGGAAGAGAACGGAGTATCCCGCAAAGAAAAAACGAAGCCCGGCGTTGAGATGATAAAAAAAGCCACTTCTCTTCGGGTCGTATGGGTGGTCGAGTATTTGAGCTGGTGAAGACAAACCGTACTCAGTTCAGTTGAAGACTGATCGGGGCCGGGCCACCTTCAATCTGGAGCCGATACCCGGCGAGGTCGACAACCGGTGTCCTGACATCGAAGAAAACTATCCCCATTATCCCGTCAGAGGGCGACAAGTTCTGATCAAGTCGCAAAGCAATCGCCTCGTAAGACTCCAGAGTTCGTGCGTACGCTTCCTTTCCATAAAGCGTCACGCCATAGTACTTCATGACCCTGCCAAGAGCCTTTTTTGGCGCGATCGGTTTCATGGCTTTGCCGGTCGAATCAGACAGAGAGAGACGGAGCGAGCTGCCGGCAATCGCGGTGCCGGTACGATTCGTCAATCTGATCTCGACCGCGATCAATCCGGCGAGCGGCAGATTGGCGTCGAACTGAGCCATCGCAAGCTCGTCTGACAAGCCTCGCGCGCTCACATCAAGACCGCCGGTCGCACTGCCCGCCATCGCTGCCGGAGGGCTCTTTGGCAGGGGCGCAACGGTATAGAGTGGTCCCGCACAGGCGCAGAACACGAGGATGTTCAAGCCGAGAACCGTCGCCGAGAGGGCTCGTCTGTTGGTGATACTGACCAGGTTGAACTGCATTGTGCCTCCAACTGACAGAGGGCAAATTCAGACCGTCAGAATATCATGATTGGTGCCCAAACAACGGGAACAACCACAGAGGCACAGAGACACAGAGAAAGCACAGAGAAGACCAAGAGGTTTGTAGACCTCTCTCCAACGTTGATACTTCTTCTCTGTGTTTCCTCTCTGTCTCTGAGGCTCTGCGGTTGTTCCGGTTCTTCCCGTTGTTGGGATAGCCGCTTGAAGTACGGCCAAGCTCAAATGCGCACATTGCGCTTCTCGAATCCGAGCCTCTTGGAATACAATCCTCTCGGCAAGGAAGCGCTGATTGGCATTCAGTCATCGAAACGCGCGACAAGAAAGAACCAGCGGCCCACCGCCTGGGTCCGCTTCACGGAAGGTGAGCACCATGAAGACGAGCGAACTTCTCTCCCGCAGAAAATTCGTCAAGGGCACGGCTGCATTGACGGCTGCCTCGGCATTCACGATCGTTAAGCCACAAAGCGTTCGTGGTTCGACTGCCAATTCGATGGTCGAAGTCGGTTGGGTCGGTTGCGGCGGTCAAGGAACCCGCGACGCGCAGCTACTCGAGGCGACAGGCAAGGCCAAAATCGTCGCGGTCGCCGATTATTTTCAGGATATGCTCGACAAGGCGAAGACAGGATTCAAGGTTGATCCCAAGAATGCATTCAAGGGAGTCGACGCCTACAAGGCAATCACCGGCTCGAGCGTCGACGCTGTCCTGCTGACAACGCCTCCCGGGTTCCGGCCGGAGCATTTCAAGGCCGCAGTCGCTGCGAAGAAACATGTCTTCGCTGAGAAGCCGCTCGCCGTCGATGTCCCGGGATGTCACACCGTCATGGCTGCGGGTGAGAAGGCGAAAGCGCAGAATCTGAGTGTCGTCGTCGGGCTGCAGCGGCATTACAGCAAGGCGTATCGTGCCTGCAAGAAGCTGATTGACGAAGGCGCCCTCGGGACGATCGTCATGGCACATTCCGCGTGGGACCAGGGGGACTTGTGGAAGGACCGTCGTGGCGCGCGCGCGGATTGGCCATCACAGATGGACTACGAGGTGCGACATTGGTATTTCTTCAAGTGGCTCTGCGGCGATCATATCGTCGAGCAGAATATCCACAACATGGACGTCATCAGTTGGATGCTCGGGACGCGACCGATCAGGGCCTCGGGTTCAGGCGGCCGCTTGGTGAGAACCAGCATTGGTGAAATCTACGACCACTTCAACATCGTCTATGAGTACCCCAATCAGGTACTGCTCAATAACACTGCGGTCCAGATCGATGGTGTCCTCAACGATGTCTCCGAGACCATCCGCGGGAGCAAGGCAACCTTTACGACGACTGCCGGCAAAGGCGGCACCGGCGGGACGCGGATCGAGGGGATCAAAGGAAGAAGAGACACCGAGACGCCGATCGTGTACCGGTACGAGGGCGATGATGACAAGCACTATGATCAGGAGGCCGCGACCTTCGTCAAGAGTGTGCTTGGCGAAGGGACAGGTGAGGACAAGTATCGCAACGATACCACCTATGGCGTCGAGAGCACCTTCATGGCGATCCTTGGGCGTGAGGCGGCCTACAGACGTCAGACACTCGGTTGGGACGAGTTGTGGAATTCGAATCAGCGTCTGACCTTTGGCGGCTAGGCGACGCCAGGCGAATTAAGTCTCGCGACAGGCGCAGGGAATCGATCCTTGCGCCTTTTCCTTATTGAGCTGGTTCGACTTGTCTGCCAATATCTATTTGATGAAGATTGTTACCTCCAGCCAGATGCGAGAGCTCGATCGACTGACCGTCGAGCGCACCGGTATTTCCTGGGCGTCGCTCATGGAGACAGCTGGGGTGCGCATCGCTGAGGCGATTCTCTCTCACGGGGCTTGCCGGACCTTTGTAGTTCTCTGTGGAAAGGGTAACAACGGCGGTGACGGGGCAGTCATTGCCCGCCACCTCTGGCTTCACGGTGCAAGCCTTGTTGATGTCTTCCTCTTTGGCAGCCTCGATCAAACAAAGGGTGAGGCGCGCGCGAATCTCGAGATCATCCGGCGGCTGGCAGAGATGCAGTCGCCATCAAGCGGCAGCTTGCTGACGTTCACCGAGATCACGAGTGAGGACGATGCCGACGTTTCCATTTATCACGATTGTGTCGTTGATGCGCTGTTTGGATCTGGGCTCAGTCGTCCGGCGGAAGGGATCTACGCAATCGCCATCGAGGCGATCAACCACGAGAGGCGAGCCTCACCCGAGACTTTTGTCGTTTCTGTCGACATTCCCTCAGGCCTTTCGGCGGACAGTGGCTGGTCACCAGAACCTCACGTTCGCGCTGATCTGACGGTGTCGCTGACGGCGCCCAAGATTGGGAATGTGCTGCCGCCAGCTAGCGATGCCAATGGAAGGCTGATCGTCGTTCCGATCGGCACACCATCGGCCCTGATCGACGCTTGCGATTCGCAGATATTCCTTGTTGATCAGAACGATGTTGTCAGATGGCTCTCGAACTCGAGGCGGACGCCAGGCGCGCACAAGGGCTCCGTCGGAGATGTGCTTGTGATTGCGGGCTCGCCTGGTAAGACGGGTGCAGCGGCGTTGACTGCAGACGCCGTTCTGCGCGCCGGCGCGGGTCTGGTGACGGTGGCAACGTCACGGTCGGCCCAGCGCCTGCTCGTCGCACAGGCACAACGCGAAGTCATGACCGAGGGCCTCGATGAGACGGGCGCCGGCGCGGTTTCGCTTGACGCGCTCGATCGTGTCCTCGAGCTGGCGGCGGGGAGGACAGCGGTTGCGCTTGGCCCGGGGCTCTCATTTCAGGAAGAGAGCACAAGGTCGTTCGTGCGGAGTTTCGTCGCTCATCGTGTGACACCTCTTGTGATCGATGCCGACGGGCTCAATGCGCTAGCACCCTGGCCGGTTGAGTTGAAGGGATCGCATGAGCTCCCGATCGTCATCACGCCCCATCCGGGAGAGATGGCAAGGCTGACCGGCATGACCAGTCGGCAAGTGCTCGATGATCGCGTCGGTGTCGCCCGCAGTTTTGCGATGACGCATGGGGTCATCACGGTGCTAAAGGGCAACCGTTCGCTGATCGCGGCACCGTCGGGCGAGGTCTATATCAACTCGACGGGCAATGCCGGGATGGCCACGGCCGGTTCCGGAGATGTACTAACCGGGATAGTCGCCGGATTCATCGCGCAGCAGCCGGGAGAGCCATTGGAAAGCACGATCGCCGCGGTCCACCTGCACGGACTTGCTGGAGATCTGGCGGCGGCGCGGCTGGGCATGCGTTCACTGATCGCTTCATCGATTGCTGAGCATCTCTCCGAGGCGATTCTGAGCGTGGGCGGAGCGGCGGAGCGGGGAGCGAGGCCTGGTCAGCGGGACCGGAAGGATGAGGAGGGATAGCTCAGGCGCTCGTGTCTCAAGAGTTCATCACCCATTCCGCGCAGGAAACGTTTGAACTAGCCTATCGGCTCGGAGAGGAGCTCCAGGGCGGTGAGACGTTTCTTCTCTCAGGAGACTTGGGTGCCGGCAAGACGGTCTTTGCCAAAGGGATCGCTGCGGGTCTCGAAATTGACCCGGCGGACGTCACCAGCCCGACCTTCACACTTGTCAACGCCCACGAGGGTCGACTCAAGCTCTATCATCTAGATCTTTACCGGCTTGCGAATAATGGTGAGGCGGCTCTTGATCTCGGTCTTTTTGACATGCTGGAAGAGCCTCATGCGGTAGTCGTCATCGAATGGGCAGAGAGGCTTGGGTCGCTCGCGATACGCGGTGCCCGCGAGGTCATCCTTGACGACCTCGGTCTTGATGACAGGCGGATTACCATCAAGACAGAAGGGAACAACCACAGAGACAGAGAGACACAGAGACAGCTCAGAGAAGAAATATGAAGGTGGAGAGAGGGCGTCTACAACCCCTCTTTGTTCCTCTCTGAGCTTTCTCTGCGTCTCTCTGTCTCTGTGGTTGTTCCCTTCTGGTAGAGTTCACTTTCCCTTGTTGAGCGCAAGGACACGCTCACGAGTCCTCGTCAACGTAAAAGTGAGAGATTCCTGCGGGACGGAATTGACGAACCGGCCTACCGCCCAGCCAAGACCGAACGGAATATCACGCGTCAAAGATATTGTTTCGCATTGGACGTAAGTTCCGCCATCCTGTTCGGCAAATCGCCAATAGGTGTTCATCTTCCAAAGAAAGCCCCAGCCAGTTCCTGGTGGAAGCACCTTTTCACCCGGCTTGCCTGCGTTCTCGACTTCTGAAACCCTCGTTGTGTGCGCGAGCGAAGCAGCGTGTTGCGCGTCAATACTCGTAAAGGTGACGTCGTGGTCAGTATCCAGCACGACCGTAATCATTTTGGTCTTGAGAAAGCGGAGATTGATTTTGAAGTTGTTTCCGTTTCGTCCGATCAGTTTTGACTTGATGACATCAGGACGGTAATGGGTCGAGTGATGATTGTAGTCTTGAATGAAGTTGAGCGTCTGCTGCAGAGTGGCGCCCGGGATGAATCCGACTCCGGTCCATTGATGGATCAGGGCATCGGGTGCGTCGCTTCGTTTGCCGCTGTCGATGACAATCCGGCCGGCGCGCAGATCCGCATAGGCCTTCCGCTTCTGTGGCTCAGGCAGCCGATCGACCCAGAAGAACTTGGAGGTCTCCCGAAGCTCGTTCCTGATCTGACCTTCCCTTTGATCAGCGAGCCGGTCGAAGGCTGCGAGTGAGTTCGGTTTGAGTTCGGATACCACGATCGCCGCTGGCATCGCGCTCGCGAAGAGAAACGAGAAGAGAATTCCAACGGCCACCCTCATACCGTGGCATGATACCACAGGACCTCACGCCGGAGGGCTCCCTCGACACCTTCCGGTAGTGGCTCAGTTTTCGGCAAATCTACTTTGTTTTGAAGAAAGAGGCTCATGCTAGCCTGAAGAGAAGACTCACGCGAAGCCGCGAAAGCCGCGAAAAGACGCGAAGGCCCAGACCCTGTGTGGCTTGTTAGGGCGATTCACCCTCTTCGGGTTTCATCTCGCTTTGATCCCTTCGCGGCTTCGCGTGAGTCTTCGGCCCTTGTAAGGATTGGTTAACGTGCAACTCACGCTCGACACGCCTCTCATCGAACTGCATCGGCACGGACTTCCGCGAGTGGGTCCGTTGACCGCAAAGAAGCTTGCTGCCGAGATCGCTTCCATCACGGCGCGGCCAGATCCTCGTGAGGCGACCGTCGAGGACCTCCTCCACTACGTACCGATGCGCTATGAGGACCGCTCGAATCTCGCGCGCATCGCCGATCTCGAAGAGGGCTGTACGGCGTCGGTCGATGTCGTTGTCCGTGCGGGTGGAGTGGTTCACCTGAGGGGTGGACGGATCAAACTCTACGAGTTCTCAGCGACTGATGGCGAGGGTTTTGTCCGCGCTTTCTGGTGGAATCAGATATATCTCGCGAAAGTCTTTCGTCCAGGCGCCCGCGTTATCCTCTATGGTCTCTGGAAAAGGAGCAGACGCAAGGACTTCTTCGAAGTGGAGAATCCTGAGTACGAATTGCTCCACGATGATGAGGAGGACGCTGAGACCGCCGCGATACACACCACCAGGCGCGTTCCGATCTACCGCAAGCTCGGTGACCTCAGAACCCGGCAGTTACGTTCGGTCTTTCATCATCTGCTTGCTCGTGTTGAAAGTGAGATAGTCGAATTGCTTCCGGCAGCGACGATCGCACGCAGCGGATTAATCGCGCGTTCCGCGGCGCTCAAGCAGGTACATTTTCCCGCAGACGACACCTCGATCGAGGAGTACAACAACGCGCGGTCACCCGCTCACCAGCGCCTTATCTTCGAAGAGTTCTTCTGGCTGACCCTTGCGCTGGGGCTGCGACGAGACGATCGAGGAGCCGAGCCCAAAGGCGCGAAGATAGAGGTTAATGACCGCATCCGCGACGCAATTCGGTCGATCCTTCCATTCTCTCCGACGAGCGCGCAGAAGCGGGTTCTGAAGGAGATCGTCGATGATATGAGAAGCGATCGCCCCATGAATCGCCTGCTTCAGGGAGATGTCGGCAGCGGCAAGACCATCGTCGCTCTTCAGGCGATGCTGGTTGCGATCGAGAACGGCTATCAAACCGCGCTCATGGTTCCGACCGAGATCCTTGCCGAGCAGCACTTGAGGAACATCCAGCGCATTCTCGACGCGACGCGTTACCGGGTTGGCCTGCTGACTGGTAAGTTGCGCGCAAAGGAGAAGTCGAAAGTCCTGAACGCGATTGCAGAAGGTGAGATCGATCTTGTCATCGGCACGCATGCATTGATCCAGGACGGAGTTGTCTTCAATCGCCTCGGTCTGGTTGTCATTGATGAGCAGCACAGGTTTGGTGTGCTTCAGCGGGCGGAACTGAGGCGACTCGGGCTCAACCCGGATGTGCTGGTCATGACGGCGACACCGATTCCGCGCTCACTTGCGATGACGGTCTACGGTGACCTCGAGGTTTCTGTCATCGATGAACTCCCTCCGGGCCGGACGCCCGTTTCAACCCACATTCGCGGTGAAGACCGGCGAGAAAAGATTTACGATTTCCTCCGTGGGCAGGTTCAGGCCGGACGGCAGGTGTATGTCGTCTATCCGATCATCGAGGAGTCAGAGAAGCTGGATTTACGTAATGCGACGGAGATGCATGAGCATCTTCGTCGCGACATTTTTCCTGAGTTGCGTGTTGGCCTGCTGCACGGGCGGATGAAGTCGGCGGAGAAGGACGAGGTCATGAGGGCGTTTGTCGCGAACGAAGTGCAGATTCTGGTCGCGACGACAGTTATCGAAGTCGGCGTCGATGTCGCCAACGCGACGGTCATGCTGATCGAGCACGCCGAACGCTTTGGTCTCTCGCAACTCCATCAGTTGCGCGGACGTGTGGGCCGCGGGGCGACAGAGAGCTACTGCATCCTTCTCGCACAGTATGAACAAACAAAAGAGGCTCGCGAGCGGCTGCAGATTATGGAGGAGACAACAGACGGATTCAGGATCGCCGAACGTGATCTTGAGATCAGAGGGCCCGGCGAGGTGATGGGGACACGTCAATCCGGATTGCCCGTCTTCCGAATCGCGAACCTTGTCCGGGATCAGAAGGTTCTTGCTGCCGCTCGACAGGAGGCTGACCATCTGCTGAGGGCTGATTCGCCGGAAACCAGGCGACTGGTCGAGCGTGTCCGGAATGAGCCGAGATATGGGTTGGCGGAAATCGGGTGATTCTCGGGATATTGGATTTTGGATTGCAAGCAGGCACAACCACGGAGGCACAACCACAGAGACTCCGAGACACAGAGAAAGCACAGAGAAGAAATATGAGAGATGGAGGGAAGGTTTTACAACCCCTCTTATTCTTCTCTGTGCTTTCTCTGTG
>JANNRD010000295.1:0-6128 GCA_031401095.1 Acidobacteriota bacterium | reverse complement strand
GGCCGATGGGCGCGGCGCGCGGCGCTCGGGCCATGGGACGTCGGCAACAAGGCAGCCGGGCTGCACGCATCGTGCGCGAAGTGGATTAAACAGCGCGACGTCGCAATTATCGGCAGCGATGCCGCAAGTGATGTCGTACCTTCAGGAGTCGAGGGTGTCCCGCTGCCGATCCATCAACTGACCCTCGTCGCTCTGGGCATTCATATCTTTGACAACTGTGATCTGGAAGCGCTGAGCGGGGCAGCGGCAACCCGAAAACGCTGGGAATTTCTGCTCACCGCGGCACCGCTTGCTGTCAACGGCGGCACTGGTTCGCCACTGAATCCAATAGCCACATTCTAGACCTCATTCACCGTCGAGGCTCGACTTCGACGCGGACCTTCGGATCGGGAGATTGTCTATGTCACCACGTCAATGCCAGCGGTCTGGTGGTCTGCTCCTTGGCGCTGCATTGGTTCTGGCTCTCAGCGCTACGCCGACGCTCGGGCAGATCAATACAGACATCATCGAGAAATACAGATCGGAGCTGCAAAAGCAGTCAACTGACCCGGCAATGAAGCGTGAACGTGGAACGCTCTCCGAGGATTGGCTTTTCGCATTGCCTGAAGGCGTCACCTCCCGACAGATTACATTCTATTCGGACGGGACACCCTGTTACGGCAGAATCTTCTTCCCGAAAGGGTTCAACTCCCGAGGGAAATGGCCAGCTGTAGTGGTTGGACATGGGGTCAACGCGCAGGCGGTTGGGATCGAGAGATATGCAGCTCGATTCGCCGAGCGCGGACTTGTCGCCATGGCGATCGACTATCGCACCTATGGGTACAGCGGCGGCGACGTCTTGCTGCTTGAGCCTGACACCACCTCCGACGAGCGCGCGGTCTGGGAGAAGGAGTCGCGAATCAAGATCAAGCGGACCAATCTTAACAATGTGCGCGAGACCGAAGACTTTCGCTCGGCGATCTCCTATCTTCAGACCGAGCCCGGTGTGGACGCTGAGCGACTGGGAATTTGGGGATCGAGCAATGGAGCCAGTGTGGTTCTTATGGTTGCTGGGTTGGACGCGCGCGTCAAGGCGGTCGTGGCTCAGGTTGGCGCAGCGGGCGGGCTCAACTCGAGTGGGCCCGTCGGCATACCGCCGCCAATGCTTGAAGATGGAATCAGGCGCGCGCGTACGGGTCAGGGCGGTGAAGTTGACGGAGGCTTCTCGTTCCGCAGCAAGATTGACGCGTGGAGTGGTCAGGTAAACCGCGAGTTTCGAGCGGGAGCGATGCTCGATCGCATCCCGGAGACGACAAGGATTCTCTGGATTCCCGCAGAGAAGGATGAACTGCTGCCGCCGCGGAGTCCGAGTGGGCCGTACGCCGCTTCAAAGGCGTTCAAGGGGACCTCACAAGTAGTCGAGATTCCCTATATCACGCACTTTCAGATCTACTCCAACGCTGCCTTCGAAGTCAGCTCCAATCTCGCGGCCGACTGGTTTCTGAAGCACCTTGGAATGGCTCCGGCAAAGTAGAGTCCGTCGACTCGGGGATTGCTTTCTTCGGCCCGCCAGCAGGGCGAAGGAGAGCTGAGCGGAGAATGTTGCGATATGAACCTTAGATTGAAAGTGCTCCTCGCTGCGGTCGCTATGGCCGTATGCTCTCAACAAGACATCGTCGGGCAGTCCGAAGGTTCAGTGCCTCGGCGAGCGGCGGCCGCGCCTGCAGCCGTCCTTCCTGCAGGCGTGGGAACGAAGGATGCCACGTACTACAGTGAAGGAATCCAGTGCCACGGCAAGATATTTCTGCCACCCGATTACTCAGCGGAGGCGAAGTTGCCGGCGGTTGTCCTGGCTGCGGGGTGGGGTGAGACCTCAGCTTCGATCGAGCAGTATGCGGCGCGTTTTGCCTCGCGCGGTCTCGTGGCAATGGTCATTGACTATCGAGGTTGGGGAAAGAGCGGCGGGTACCTGCAGACAGTCGATCCAGTGAGGACTGACGACCGGCTTCGCTTCTCGCAGATGACAGCGAGGGTCCGCATTCAGCGAAAGCGTCTTCTTCCACAGCACCAGATACTCGACATCCGCAACGCACTCTATTACCTCCAGGGCGAGGCCGGTGTTGATCGGCTGCGAATCGGGGTGTGGGGAACCGACATGGCCGGCGGACACGTCATCGTCGCTGCTGCGACCGATGTGCGAATCAAGGCGGCCGTCGCGCAGGTGCCACTGCTTGACGGCAGGGAAACACCGAAGAAGGCGTCAGCGCCGTCAGGAATACTGCTGCGCGCCGAGCAGAGACGCGCACGAACTGGTCCGCTACCCTCTCCAGCACTGGTCGGTGGTGCGGCTGATCTTGAGGCGCAACTCGCTTTGGCCGAGTATCATCCCTTCTGGTCTGTAGATCAGATTCCAGCAAAGACGGCTGTCCTGTTTGTGATTGCCGAGAAGGACCTCAAGGCCAACAACGAGACGGCGATTGCGGCTTCGAAGCTGTTGAAGGGACCGACCGATGTGGTCACGATTCCGGGTGCGACGCGAACGGAGTTCGGGCGTGGCCCAGCCCTTGATGCCGCCGCGAAGGCGGCTGCTGAGTGGTTCCTCAAGCACCTCTAGGCGAGGTGAAAAGAAAGAGATAGGATACGCAGAATACAGAGAGACGGAAGACACGGAAAGGACGGAAGGCAGCGAAGTCTGACTGATGCCAAGATCTGGATCGGAGCAACCAGTTGAGCGCGACCCATTCAAGGTGCCGCGCCGCTTTTTTTTAGCGCTCTTCCTATTTTGCCTTGTGGGAGTGGGAACTGAGTTGCTGCTGCTCGAGCATTTCGAAGGCTATTGGCAGAAGGTTCCCCTCGTTCTCATGGCGGCCGGTGTCACCGTTCTCGGCTGGCACGGTTTTTGTCGACGGGCAGCGAGTGTGCGCGCTTTTCAAGGTATGATGGTGCTGTTCCTCGTTAGCGGCGGGGCCGGGCTGATACTTCACTATCGTGGGAATGTCGAGTTCGAGCTCGAAATGCATCCGGCCGTTGGGGGCCTTAAACTGTTTATCAATGCGATCATGGGCGCATTTCCGGTGCTCGCGCCGGGAACCATGATGCAACTCGGTCTGCTTGGCCTGGCCTACACCTATCGCCATCCGGCGTTAACGAGGCTGAATCGTGAAGAGTCAAAGAGGGAGAAGAAGAAGTGAATAGAGCCAAATTTGTATCAGCAATGTTTGGGATACTATCAGTTCTGGGCTTGGGCAATGTCGGGCGGTTGGACGCTCAGGTCGGGCGCAGTCAGGGTGTAGTGGATGCGAATATCGTCGGGGAGAAGGAGCTGCTCGCGGTTCCAAACCTGAACGCGGTGATCGTCAAGGGACTCGTCGAGCGCCGACCTTTTCTGAGCATGACGGATCTGAATGCGTACCTCAGCCAGTCTCTTTCAAAAGAGCAACTGGCCCAGGTCTACGCCAAGATATTCATTGCCATTAATCTCAATAGTGCGCCTAAGGAAGAGATTCTCATGATCCCTGGCGCCGGGAATCGGATGCTGCGCGAGTTTCTCGAGTATCGGCCGTACAAAGCACTCGCCCAATTCCGAAGAGAAATTGGCAAGTATGTCGATGCGAAGGAGGTGGCGCGGCTTGAACAGTATGTCTTTGTGCCGATCAACCTGAACACAGCGACGGACGAGGACATCCTCTCAATTCCAGGTGTCGGCCAGCGAATGCTGCGGGAGTTCAAGGAGTACCGTCCCTACGCGGGCATCGAGCAGTTCAGACGCGAGATCGGGAAGTACGTCAATGCCAAAGAGGTCGCTCGCCTGGAACGCTACGTCACTCTCAACCAGTAGGGTGTCTCCCGGTGACTTGAGCAGAAGGGGAAACGCGAGGGAGAAACAACGGAACATACGGAATGGAACGGAACGCACGGAATTTGTTTTGCTCATTCCGTGTCTTCCGTTCTATTCCGTATGTTCCGTTGTTTCTCCCTCGCGGTTCCTCTTCTGCTCTTCCCCTTATTGGGAGCGGCCGTCGACTCGTGCGAAAGCGCGTTGATGCTCATCACAAGAGCCGCGCAAGGCCTGGTCAACTCGCGGTTCGATGTTGGCCTCGGACTGGTTGTGGACGAGTGCGAGCTCGCTGATGACGAGGTACCGAGCCCGGTCGAGCATCCGTTTCTCACGGAATGAAAGAGGCTTCTGTTGATTGAGAAAAGTCAGCGTCTTGAGAACCTCTGCGACAGAAAAAACGTCTCCCGTCCGCATCCGGTCAGAGAACTCCCGAAAGCGGTTCTTCCATTCGGTGGGAGGAGTTGAGAAGTCCTGTGCGAGAACGTTGAGAAGCGTCTGACATTGGCTATCGGCGATCGGACGCCGCAGACCAATCTCGTCTGCATTGCGCGTCGGAACCATGACCAGGGAGTTATTGAAACGCAGCCGCAAAAGGTAGTACTCATCACTTCGGCCGTCGATGTCGCGGATCTCGATTTCCTCAACTATAGCTACGCCATGATTTGGATAGACGACCTTCTGTCCGACCTTGAAGACCACACTGCCCTCCCCTTTTTCGCTGGAGCCCTGACGCAGGTTTTGCCGGTGGTGGACTGATGTGCGAGGCTGACAAAAAGTCTAACACCCGCTTGCGACGAGCGTCAAGAAAAGCAGCCCTCTTCCTGTCCACGCTGCCGTTACTTGAACTGAATAGTCACGGGGTTTGCGGCGATTCCATCGACAGTGGTGACAACATTGACCAGGCCGCGGCCTGCAAGCGAGCGTGGCAGCGGGCCAATGTTGATCTGGTCAAGGCCGACATAGCCGGGCGCCAAGTTCGCATAGCCTACCGGCACCGGCGTTCCCCCGATCGTCACGGTCACGCCGCTGACGCCGCTATTCAACCGCAAGCCAGTTCCGTAGAGGACAAGGATGAGTACGTCCTCGGGTGGGCCCAGGTCTACTGGAATTGGAACAAACGCATTTGGCCCGGGTTGGTAGCTGGAGATTTCTTCAATTGTTTGATTTGTTCCGCGGACGCGATATATCTGCGCGGCCGCGACTCCCTGACCGCTGGTGTTGGCGGTGAAGATACCGGGGGCGACGTTTGCAATTGATACTGTTCCGATCGAGAGTCTGCCATCGCCGCTGGTGATCGTGAAGGTCGCGAGTCCAGCAGAGGTGCCGTCAGGGATCTGATAATTGCACTGGTCCGGCGAGACGAAAAAGAGCGGAGCGGGACGTTCGATATTCGCACTGTCCTTGACCTTGATGGTCGTGCCGAGGAGCGTTGTTGGAAGCGGGATTGTGGATGCAAGCTGGACACCGGTTGCGAGATTTACCGCAAACACGGCGACGATCGACTGCGGTGCGACAGCCGTCGTCGAATAGCTCGCGGCTGAGACGGTGGTCCCTTTCGAGAAGATCGTGACCGCGCCGGGTGACAGCGCGACTGAGTTGGTCGGGATTGGCGTCGCATCTGCTTTGACAAACTCGCGTGGAATCGGTTGGTCGCCAAAGTTGAGATTGGCAATCGAGCCACCTGTCGGCAGTGCCGTAAAAGTGACAATCACTAGTTGCCGCTTTCCTGCAGCAATGTTCGTGCTGAAGGGCAGGCTGACCGCGATTCCGAGGAGGCCGTTTTGTTTTTGTAGATCGTTCGTCAGGATTACGGTGCCTGCGGGCACACCGCTACCCAATGCTGCTGAGACGAATGCGAGCTGGTTCTGATTGAAGGCGAGGCTAAAACCGAACGTGTTCTCGTCACCCAGGACGTCCATCTCAATCGCGACCAGACCCTGTGTATTGCGTTCAATGGTGGTACCGATGACACGCAGGGTCCGCGTTGTTTGGGCGCGAGTCGGCGCCTCGGCCGCAGCCGTGAAGAAAATCGCGAGCAATAGCGTCGGAACACTGACCCTCACCTTCGAGAGAAGCTTGAGACTTCCAAGCGAGTATTTCATGTGAAAGTTCTTTCCAGTGTGTCTGGTGATTGGGGATGCAAAGGCGAGATTACCATAGGACCAGAGCTGTTGGGTACCCCCCCTCCCAATCCCGAAGTGTCTCAGTTTCGTCAGAAGACAGAGGAATGAACCACAGAGACACCGAGACACAGAGAAAGCACAGAGAAGAAGTAGGAAAGGTGGAGAGGGTGCTGACAACCCCTCTTGTT
>JANNRD010000294.1:0-4542 GCA_031401095.1 Acidobacteriota bacterium | reverse complement strand
GGATAGTCGACTGGATCGGCCGAGTTGGTTCCAAAATCGCGGCAACGATGGCCAAGCTCCCGCAACAGGAGCTTGATTTGCTCCTTCGTCTCGAATCCACCGTGGTCAGCACCAACAGCAACCAGCTTGTGTTTGGAGGCGGCCATTCTGTGAACGCGAATCTGCACTTCGATGTTGCGCTCGCGAATCAGGTCCCGGGCCGACGGTGTGACGATCGCATCTTCCCTGACGAAGAGCCGGCTTCCCGGAGTGGCATCGCGAAGGTCGAACTCCGTGATCACGTCCCTGGCGGACTCGTCCAAATCGGGGCGGATGTCGGCAGCGGCAGGTTGTGGCAGAGTTGTCGGCTGCACCGGCTTACCGAGCCGTTCAGTCAGCGCCTCGCGCACAAATCTTTTAATCGCTTCCCGCGCCGGCATTAAAACTACTTTCATTGAGAAAGGCCTTCACTCCGCGAAGGGCCTGTCCGATCCGGTGCTCATTCTCGATCAGAGCAAACCGCACATGTCCCTCCCCTCTTTCTCCAAAGCCAATGCCCGGAGAGACGGCGACCTGTGCGCGTGAGATGAGCTGTTTCGAAAACTCGAGAGAGCCCAACTGTGCGAATGGCGCTGGAATCTTTGCCCAGACGAACATTGTTCCTTTGGGTGAAGGAACCTGCCAACCCGCCGCAGAGAGCCCCGCGATCAATGTGTCCCGGCGCCGGCGATAAACCTCGACGATCTCACCGACGACTGAGTCGCAATCGCGGAGGGCGATGATCGCTGCGATCTGGATCGGTTGAAATATTCCGTAATCGAGGTAGCTCTTGAGCCGCGTCAGCGCTGAGACAACCTGCCGGTTGCCGACACAAAACCCGACACGCCATCCCGCCATCGAATAGCTCTTCGACATCGAGAACATCTCGACTGCGACATCCTTGGCGCCCTTCACCTCGAGGATGCTGGGAGCGCGTGGTCCCTCAAAGACGAGATCCGCATACGCCAGATCATGAATAATGAGGTATCCGCGTTCGCGCGCGATCGCGACCGCTTCCTCAAAAAAGGACTTGTCGACGCAGACCGTTGTTGGGTTGTGTGGAAAGGACAGGACGAGGAGCTTTGGCTGCTGAGAAGGCGAATACTCGAGTCGGCGAAGAGCGTCCATCATCTCTGCCGCGCCATCGCCGATTGGCAGCCTGATCAACTCGCAACCGGCGATCGTCGCCGCGAAGGAGTGAATCGGATAGCTTGGGTCGGGAACGATGACACGATCGCCCGGTTCGACCAGCGCAAGCACGAGATGAGAAAATCCTTCCTTGGCCCCGATGGTCGCGATTGCCTCAGTCTCGGGATCGATGTCGACACCATAACGGCGCTCGTACCATCGCGCGATCTCGAGTCGAAGATTTGGAATGCCACGTGAAGCCGAGTACCGGTGGTTACGCGGGTTCCGTGAGGCCTCAACCAGCTTCTCGACGATCGGCTCGGGTGTCGCCAAATCGGGGTTTCCCATACCGAGGTCGACAATATCGTCGCCACGCCGTCTCGCCTCCATCTTCAATTGATTAATGACCGCGAAGACGTATGGTGGAAGCTTCTCTATCAAGGGAAAGCGATAGTTCATTGATCAGTCCATACCTCGGATTTACTCGTTGCAAGAATGGCCTCAACCCAAGCCAGACCCAAGCCAGATGTTGACACGTACCTCTCTGCCAAATATATTGCGGGTCTCCGGGGTATCTTACCAACATCTCGTGAAGGAGCCAATAAGACATGTCGAATGAGGAGGCGCAAGTGTCTGAGTTCAGCAGCCCTCAGCTTGAGGTCCTGATAACGCACGAGGCCTTACAAGCGCGCATTCGCGAGATGGGGAGTCAGATCGCGAAAGACTATGCCGGCCGGCGACCAGAGTTGATCTGTGTTCTCAAAGGGGCAATGGTCTTTATGAGCGACCTGATTCGCGCGATCGATCTGCCATTGACCATTGATTTTATCGCCGTCTCCAGCTATGGGAAGGGCATGAATACGAGTGGTGAGGTAAAGATCGTGAAGGACCTCGATGAGCCGCTGGAGGGCCGGGACATCCTGCTCGTCGAAGACATTCTTGATACTGGACTGACCCTCAATTACCTGACGCGTTCCTTTCGCTCTCGGGGTGCGACGTCCGTCAGGATTGTCACCCTTCTCAACAAGCCAGACCGACGCAAGGCCGAGGTCGAGGTTGCTTATCAGGGCTTCGAGATTCCCGACAAGTTCGTTGTCGGGTATGGGCTCGATTATGACGAGCGCTATCGCAATCTGCCCTTTATCGCGGTCGTCAGGCAGTAGTCCGTATTGTTCTAACGCGTCTTTGCTGTCGGGGTGGGTGCCGCCTTACTTCCCGGAGGCTTCATCTCGAAGTGAATGACTCCGCTGACCTGAACGGCCGTTCCTTCGAATCGGGCTGGCGTGAACTTCCATCTGCGCGCGGCAAGAATTGCAGACCCATTGAGATCGGCCCGACCATCGACAATGTGGGCAAACACCACGTCTCCCGCCGTCGAAATCAGCACTTCGACCTTGACCGTTCCCGGCTCATAGGCGGCGGTCAGGGCCCCGCGACCGGATCCAATTGAGTAGGCGCCTCCCTTGTCCGTGACGCCGGAGGAAGCAGGGTCCTTCGATGTGGGTTTTGCCTTTGACGGACGAGCGGACGGGAAGACGGGGCTGACGCGCGTGACGGGTAATCCGCCCTCGAGGAGTCTCCTCATCTCATCGGTGAAGCGTCGCTTTTCGTCCGTGGTCCCAGGTATCTCACCAATCCTCACCGTCGGGAGGTTGAAGTTGGCGGTCTCGGTGGCGGTTCGCTCGGTAGTTGGCAACTGCAGCTTGAGAGCCTTGCGCAGAGACTCGAGTGCGAGCGATCGGTTCTTGAGGGCGTCAGCCTCACTACTCGCTGCGAGTGCCGCTTCGGAATAGAGGAGGTTCTTGATGTTGTGGGCCTCAGCATAGTTCGCGTTGACCTGCAGCGCACGGTCTGCGAAGGTCAGACCCTCGCGGATACTCTCGCGGATGAGGCCGGCATCGGCGGCATCGACATCGGCGAGCTTGAAGACCGCCTTACCATCCTTGACCGCATATGCCTTCGCCACGGGATCGTGAAGTCGGCGCCAATGCGACAAGGCGATGCGATAGTAGCTGAACGCCTTGACGGAAGGCTTCTGGTTTGCAAGTTCAGCTCGGCGCAGGAACCACTGGCGGGCCTGGTCCTGACTGTCGAGCCTGAACGCTGTCACAGCGGCGAGACCGAGGGCTTCATCGTGATTCGGATCGACCTTGAGGGCCGCTTCGAATTTTGCGAGCGCCTCAGGAAACCGGGCAGCGCGGTAGTGAACCCTGCCTTTCTCGAGAAGGTCTGAAACGGAAATCTTTGACGCGCCCGTTGTCTGAGTCGCCTCGGCCTGTTTGCTACCGACCTTTGTCCCAGATTGGGTCTCCGGAGAGGTCTTCCTTGGTCGCGTGGACGCCTCTTGACCAAAGAGGCTGTCCACCGGCAACGTTGGAATGGCGGCGATGAGGAGGCCAAGGAGCACGGCCTGGGATATTGTGATTGCGATTGGCGACAACATGGCGATCGTCTGAACAATTAGGGACAGTCAAAAACTCGCTGACCATGTTAATTCGACAAGAGACTTCGTGCGACCTCGGCCTGACGCTTTCGTGCTTTTGCGCGGATCAGTCCTTCGTCGAGAGAGATGAGTCGCCGATTGCGCATGAGCACGCGGCCATTGACTATCGTGTCGGTTACGTCCGAGGCCTTTGCAGCGTAGACGAGGTGAGAGTAGAGGTTATAGGTTGGCGTCGCGTGCGGTGCGGAGAGATCGACCAGGATCACGTCGGCGCGCTTACCAGATTCGAGGGACCCGATCTCGCGTTCGAGATGAATCGCCCGCGCCCCGCCGATCGTCGCCATGGCAAGGGCATCCTTCGCCGAAACGACCGTTGGGTCCTTGCTGATCAATTTGTGAAGTTTGGCTGCTGAGTCCATCTCTTCCCAGAGGTTGAGATCATTGTTGGAGGCTGCGCCGTCGGTCCCCAGCCCGACCGGGAGGTTGTTCTTCAGCATGGCGGGCACGGGGGCGACACCCGAGGCCAGTTTCATGTTGGATTGCGGGCAATGCGCAATGCCAACGCCGCGTTGTTTGAGAATTTGGATCTCTGCTTCATTGACATGGACGACATGGGCCCCAATCACACGCTCGGAAAGAAAGCCGAGTCTGTCAAGATACGGCACGGACCGAGCCTGATAGGTCTTCGTCATGAAGTCGGTCTCCGTCGGCGCCTCGGCAATGTGAATGATGAGAGGGGCGTTATACTTCTCCGCAAGCTTCCGTGATTCCGTCAAGTGCTCACCGCTGACCGTGTACGGCGAGTGAGGGGCGACCGCAGCGACGATGAGGGAGTCGCCCGACCACCGCTTGAGAAAGCGCTCAGTGTAACCAAGCGCCTCAGCCCAGGTCTTGTTGTCGGGGACGGGGAAGTCGATCAGGGTCTCACCGAGAACACCGCGAAGACCCGCCCG
>JANNRD010000293.1:0-13306 GCA_031401095.1 Acidobacteriota bacterium | reverse complement strand
GCGGGTTGGTTGACTCCGTGGCGAAACTGAGCGACTCGGACTCAGACACCCATTGCCGCCCGCACGATGAGGTGAACCAGGTAGAAGAGCACCACTCCCGAGAGAACAAAGAGGGAGGCCCTCAGGCCACCCTCCTGGTTGACCTCTGGAATCAGATCGGAGGCCGCAACGTAGAGCGTCACGCCAGCAGAGAGCGGTAAGGTGTATGTGACCAGGGGTTGCGCGAGGACGACGAGGACTATTCCGGCAAACGTCGCGGTCGCGACCAGCACCGTCGCCTGGCGTGCAGCGCGGAGACCGCGTCCTGAGCTAAGCACGATCGAAGCCACAGTGAACCCCTCTGGCAATTTGTGGATGAGGACGGCAAGCGACAGGAAGACGCCAAGCCGTAGACTGCTGAGCAGACCCGAGGCGATCGTCACACCGTCGAAGAATGCGTGAATCGCGAGCCCAAGAACCGCCGTCGCCGCAACGCCACGCCTTCCGACCTCCTCAGTGTGTACTTCCTCACCGAAATGAAGGTGCGGAGCAATCGCATGTTCAGCGAGCTGAATCAGCAGGTAGCCGCCGAGGAGCCATGCCATTGCCGTCGGCGCCTCCGTTGCCCATTGCGCCGTGATTGCCGGCACAACTTCGAGGAAGACCGCAGCGAGCATGAATCCCGCACCGACACCAACAAGCCTCTTAAGCGCGGTCCGGCTCGCCGTCCCCGCTTCGGTCACGAAGAACCCGCCAACCAGGTTCCCGCCTGCTGCAAGGAGGCCGAAAATTACCAAATAGATTAAAACGCTTGTCTGCACTCGCCGTGCCAACCCTCATCCAGCTTCATGTCGCCTTGTGTGGCCAATTCTAAGCGGGCGACAATATAGCACATGCATTGGTTTTGCAACCACCTTACGATCGCCAAACACCAGCCAACCCGAGAGACAGCGTCCCACCGCCAAGACCTCCCGGCTTGACGTTGAGAACATCTGTCAGAACGGCAACCATTTACCCCAGTCAGGTTGAGACCTTGCATGAAAGCTTGCTCTTCACAAAAAAGCTTGACACTGAATATCGCATCGGAGTATTGTACCTCCCGTCGTATAAGACAAGTCCGTAAATGGCCCTTTCATAGTGTGTTGCAGTCGCCAGCTGAGAAGTTACTTGAAGGCTTAAGACACATCTTAAGCCCTTTTGAGTGAGTAAGATAGCGAAGTCGTCGAAAAGCGATTTTTGACCTTCTGACGAGGCTAAGCTGGGGGGTGAGGTAGAAGGCGCGGGGACTGGTGGTGAGTGGATTGGGCGGGCAATGGGCTTGATTGGGGTAGGTTGGGGCCGGTTTTTTTCTCCGTTATTTGATTTGTTTTGGTCTCTCGGAAGTTTTTTTGATCTGTGTGCGGGCTCAGGTCAGAGGAATGGGAGAACCGAATGGCTGTTTGCACGACGGACGGGAGGCTGGTTCATTGGAATTGCATCGTCCGGTCATGCTTGCAGAGGTGCTGGCGGCGCTTGGAGCGTCGCGAGGCGGGACATTCGTGGATGCGACGCTCGGATTGGGCGGGCACTCGGAAGCGATCCTGCAAGCGGCTCCGCAAAGCCGGGTGATCGGGTTCGATCGGGATCGCGGGGCGATCGAACTGGCAAAGGCGAGACTCTTGAGCTTTGGCTCACGCTTGACCGCCGTTCACACCGACTATCGGCAAATTCGGGAAGCGCTTCATCAACTCAATACTCCCTCTGTCGACGGCATTCTTGCCGACCTGGGTGTTTCATCCTGGCAACTGGATTCTCCAGACCGTGGTTTTAGTTTCAGATTTGGCTCGGAGCTGCTCGATATGCGCATGGACCAGAGTCAAGGCCAGACGGCGGCTGATCTCGTCAATCGGGTGAGCGAAAAGGATTTGGCCGACCTGATCTGGCGCTTTGGGGAAGAGCGGGCAGGACGTCGAATAGCCCGTCGCATAGTCGCTTCGAGAGCGCACGCACCCCTCAGGACGACCGGAGACCTGGCTGAGATCGTTGTCAAAGCGGTGAATCAGAAGGGCCGATGGCGGGTTCATCCGGCGACTCAGACCTTTCAAGCTCTTCGCATAGCCGTCAATAGCGAGCTTGAGGGACTCTCGGAGTTTGTTGATGACTGTGTTGATCGGCTGGTGCCAGGTGGGAGGCTTGTTGTCGTCACTTTTCACTCTCTTGAGGACCGGATCATCAAGCAGGCCTTCAAGATACAGTCCGGCCATTGCGTCTGTCCACCGCACCTGCCGGCTTGCAATTGTGGAGCGCGGCGTCGCGTCGAGTTGCTGACACGCAAGGCCCTCATTCCGGGCGAGGGAGAAGTCTCGGAGAACCCGCGAGCCAGAAGTGCGAAGCTGCGCGCCTGCCGCAAACTAGAGGATGCAGGTCTCTTATAATAATGAAGGTTGATTTCTTGGGGTAGGACAGATGAAGGCTAGCTACCGTCCGAAAATTCACAATGGCCATATATCACGACGACCGGTAAAGGGCACCTTTGCTGCACGCGCCGGATGGATGCCGCGAAATCGCCGACCTCAGGCCGTCTGGATTCTGGTGGTCATTTCCGCGGTGGTAGCGTGGGGCTTCGTCGCTGGCCTCCATTGGCAGTTGCGAGCGCACGCCTCCAGCAGGGCGGAGGTGAGGCTCAAGTCTGAGCTCAGTCAGGCCGAAAGCGAGCAGCGGTATCTCGAGGCTCAACAGGACGGAGCGCTGACGCCCCGCGAGGTCGAGCGATCGGCGAACCAGCATCGTGGCAGCGTCATTCCGGTCCTGCTCGATGAGGCGTCTGCGCTTCGCATCCCGTACCAGATGGCGGCGCAACAGGCCCGCGATCGCGAGCGCGAACGGAAAGAGAATCTGCGCGATGCGGCGCGGATCGCTGCCACGGAAGCGCGGTCGGCGCCGACGACGCTGACAGCGATGCCGTCTCAGTAAAGAAGACGGGTCAAGCTGACGCGGCGCAAGGGAACCTGATCCTCCAGGAGAGGGTCAGATGTAATAGGAAGAGTTGCGATGGCAATCGTGCGGACGAGAAGAAGAGAACAGGAGACCGGACGACGGCATTTGATCGTCGGCCTCATTCTGCTCGTCTGGATGGGAGTGATTGTCGGGCGACTTGTGCACCTTCAGGTGAATCGCCACGAAGAACTCAGCCGGCGCGCTGCCGGACAGCGCCAACAGGAGATCAAGCTTGCCCCGCCTCGCGGAGAGATTGTCGACCGGAACGGCAGCATTCTCGCGCAGAGTGTCATCGGGCGCACGGTTCATGCCGACCCGAAGATGATCCGCGCGAACAGACAGGATGTCGAGTGGATTGCGCGTCTGCTCGCAGAGGCTCTGGGGGAGAAGGACCACAAGCAGCTCCAGCAGGAGCTTTCGAGAGACGACCGCAATTTCGTTCGTCTGCGCCGTCGGCTCGACCCAGAGAAGGCAGCGGCCGTCGCACATGCCATCGAAGTGAATAAGATTGTCGGTGTCGGTCTGCAGGACGAGCCCATCCGCGTCTATCCCAATCGAAGTCTCGCTTCGCATGTCATCGGCTATGTCAACGCGGATGAGCAGGGACAAGATGGGTTGGAGCTCGTCAACGAAAAGTTCCTCAGAGGTTCCGGCGGGTTAGTGGTTTTCGAGAACGACGCGCTTGGGCGTGCGTTCAATCGCCAGGATGATCCGGTGCGCAATGGAGCACGCGTTGTCACCACGATCGACGTTGGACTGCAACACCAGGTCGAGGCCTATCTCGAGACCGCCTGGCGGGAAACACGTGCCAAGTCGGCAAGCGCCGTTGTGGTTGATCTGCAAAATGGCGAGATTCTCGCGCTCGCGACGTTCCCAAACTTCGATCCTAACGTCCGGCCAGACGCCACTCGACCTGCGGCGAGAGAGATCGAGATGGCTGCGCGTCGCAACCGCGTCATTACCGACTATTACGAACCCGGCTCCGTCTTCAAGGTCGTCACGTATTCGGCAGCTCTTGAGGAGGGTCTGATACGACCGACCGAGAAGATCAACTGTCTCAATGGCAGCATTGAGCTTTTTGGGCGGGTGATTGGCGACCACGTCTCGGGTTGGCTGACTGCTTCGGAAGCGCTCGCAAAATCATCCAACGTCGGCGCGATCCAGTTGGCACTGAAGGTGACCCGAAAGTACGGTGACGACCGCCTTGTCCAATACATAAAGCGCTACGGGTTTGGGGCGAAGACGATGATCGATCTGCCCGGCGAAATCCCCGGAGTCGTTCACGCTGCCAACCGGTGGTCGAAGACCTCGGTTGCATCGATCGCGATTGGTCAGGAAGTCGGAGTGACCGCTCTGCAGATGGTCTCGGCGATGGGTGCTATCGGCAATGGCGGGCTGTGGATGCAGCCGCACGTCGTCAAACAGATCGTTGGACCAGACAGTCAGGTGCTCTATTCGCCTCAACCCGAAATGCGACGGGTCATCAGTGAGAAGACCGCACGGGAACTTGCCGGGATGCTCGAACAGGTGGTGGTCGCCGGAACGGCGCGCCACGCAGTCAAGCTGACAGGTTACACAGCGGCAGGAAAAACGGGGACTCCACAGAAGGTGGATCCGGTAACGCGACGATACTCAAACACAAAGTTCATGCCGACGTTCGCCGGATTCGTGCCCGCCAGCAACCCGCGATTCGCAATCATTGTCGTTCTTGATGAGCCGATCGGGCTTCATCAGGGAGGACAGGTTTCGGCTCCGGTTTTTGCGCGGATCGCTGAAGCCGCACTTCTGGGTTACGGAATTTCGCCCGATTCACCGGAATTTCGCGAGTCACTGGGAGTGCTTACCGCGACGCTCCACGATCAAGTGGATCGTTCGGGAGGGACGGCGGCGGGGGACTCATCCGAGGCGCCTCCAGACGGCCAGCTTGCGGCAGCTCGTGCCGCTTGGCCTTCATCGGGACGGCGAGGGGAACGAAGTGAGACGACAACGAGCGTCTCGCTCAATCTGCCAGAGAGCGCGCTGGTCAGTCGCGCGCCCCTGCCCCCACCAGGAGTTGATCCGCACTCGATGCCTGATTTTAAAGGGCGAACCGCAGGTGAAGTGGCGAAACTATGTCTCCGCCTTGACCTCCGCGCGAATCTCGTCGGCAAGGGTTTCGCGACTCGGCAGATACCGGCTCCGGGAACGAGGATTGAACCGGGCGACATTTGTCGGGTGGAGTTTCATTGAGATCCGGGCCGGTGGAACGGCCCTCACAAAGAGAAGCATGATCACGATTGGTGAAATGGTGGTTGAACTTGAGGCGCGCGTTACTGGCGAAGGGCTCGAGGCCCCGCTGCGCGCTGCAGTCTCCGCCATTACCAACGATTCGCGCCGCGTGGTGCCGGGGGGCATCTTCGTTGCGATCCAGGGCGCACACTCCGACGGTAACCTCTTCGTCGGTGAAGCAACGAAACGCGGCGCGATTGCAGTTATCTCGGAACAGCCACGCCCCAGCGACTACGCCGGGATATGGCTGCAGGTTGCTCAGGCTCGGACCGCGCTGGCTCGGGCAGCCGCGCTTGTTCACGGAAGTCCTTCGAGAAGGCTGCGACTCGCCGGAGTGACCGGAACAAATGGGAAGACGACGACAGCACACCTCGTCGCCGCGATCTTTGGAGCGGCGGGAGAAGTACCCGCGATGATGGGAACGATCAGCTATCGGATTGGCTCGGAGGAGGTGGAAGCAGAGTACACCACTCCTGAGGCGTCACAGATTCAAGAGTTTCTGAAGCGCGCCGCGGAGGCGGGTGCGCGATCAGCGGTGATCGAGGTTTCGTCCCACGCGCTCGACCTCCATCGTGTCGATGGCCTCGAGTTCGCGGTCGCGGCATTTACGAATCTGACTCAGGATCACCTCGATTATCACAAGTCGATGGATGAGTACTTTCGGTCGAAGCGCAGGCTTTTTGACGGGAGTATCGGCGAGAGGCCGAGGCTGACGGTGATTAATGTGGACGATCCCCGCGGCGAAGAGCTTCTCGCGCTTGGTGGGTCGCAGGCCCTCAGTTACGGTCTCGAGGCTCCGGCTGAGATCTCTGCTCATGTTGGTCAGATAGGATTCGAAGGATTGAACTTCACGGCGCGGACCCCCAGCGGTGCGATCGAGATCTCGTCACCGCTGGTCGGACGGCCACACGCTTACAACATTCTCTGCGCGATCGGAATGGGTCTGGCACTCGATTATCCCGGTGAGGTGATCGCTCGCGGGATCGCCGAGTGTGGTCGGGTGGCCGGCCGTTTCGAATGCGTCAATACAAGTGAAGACGATGTGACGGTGATCGTCGACTATGCTCATACCCCGGATGCGCTCGCCAGCGTTCTTGCGACCATTCGGGAGGTCATGCGTTCCCGCAGGGGACGCATGATCACGGTCATGGGCTGCGGCGGTGACCGGGATAAAACCAAGCGCTCGCTCATGGGTGAAGCAGCGGGACGCTTGAGTGACTGGGTGATCGCAACCTCCGACAATCCACGAACAGAAGAGCCGAACATGATCCTCACCTATATCAAAGTCGGACTCGACAGGGTTGGTGGAAGGTACGACCTGATTGCTGACCGGCGCGCGGCAATCATGATGGCGATCACCCAGGCCGCGCCGGACGATGTCGTGCTGCTCGCCGGCAAGGGGCACGAGACATATCAGGTTTTGGCGAGCGGCAAGGTTCATTTCGACGACCGGGAGGTTGCACGCGAAGCGCTGACTCTGAGAAGAAACGCCGGCGCTGGCGCGTGAGTGCCGGGGATTGAGAAAAGGAAGTGAAGCTGCGTGAAATCGCGCGTCTCTGCGGCGCGGGCCATTATCTGAGCTCGGCCCTGTCGGATGCGGAGCCAGCCGGAGTGACACTCGATTCGCGCTCAATACGTCCGGGCGAGCTCTTTGTTGCCGTTTCCGGAGCGAATGCTGACGGTCATCGGTTCGTGACCGAGGTCTTTGAAAAAGGAGCCGCCGCCGCCCTTGTCGTTCACCACCGGCTGCCGTTTGCCCACGACCTTGGTGCCTTTGGCGATCGTCTGCTCTTTGTCGAGAATACCGCGTGTGCCTTGCAACAACTCGCCGCCCGCGTCCTCGCGTCGTGGAATCGCCCGGTCATCGGAGTCACCGGCAGTGCAGGCAAGACGACAATCAAGGACCTCACGGCAGAGGTCATGGGCGCGGCAGGAAGCGTGCTCAAATCTCTCGGCAATCTCAACACGTCATATGGCCTGCCGTTGACCGTCACGCGAATGATGACCAACGGCGCACGGCCCGAGGATTTCGACTTCGCCGTACTCGAGATGGGGATGAGTTCATTTGGAGAGATCGCGAGACTTGTTGATATCGCGCCTCCGCAGGTTGGTGTCGTCGGCAATGTCGGGTCCGCGCATCTTGAGTTCTTTGGCTCCCTGGACGCGATTGCACGTGCCAAGGCTGAGCTTATCGATGGAATCAAGGCAGGGGGCGCTGCCGTCCTCAATGCCGATGATGCGAGGGTCATGGCGATGGGTTCTCGCCGATCTGACCTGACGCTGCTTCGCTTCGGGATCGAAGCGGATGCCGAAGTCTCGGCACGTCAGATCTTTTCAGAGGAAGACCTGAGCGGTACCAGATTTACGCTTGTCATCCCGGGCGGCGAGGCCGAGGTCAGGTTGCCGCTTGTCGGCAGGCACAACGTCGCCAACGCACTGGCGGCGTCTGCGGTCGGCTTCTATTTCGGCTTGTCAGCCGAAAAGATCGCGCGTGCGCTGGGGACCGCGACTGCTCCGAGAATGCGTGGCGAGGTCTTGCGTTTCGCCAACGGAGTGACGCTCGTTGACGATTCGTACAACTCGAACCCTCCTGCGCTGGGTGAGGCGGTGAGGGCGATTGCACTGGCGGCGAACTTCAAGCGCCGGATTGTTGTCGCCGGAGAGATGCTTGAACTTGGTCATCAGTCAGCTGAATTACACCGCGCTTCTGGGGGCGAGATCGCACGGGCCGGCATCGAATTGGTGCTTGGGGTTCGCGGTCTCGCGCGCGAGTTGATTGATGGGGCGAGGGAAGCCGGGGCCGAGGCGATCTTCTGTGAGACGCCTGAGGAGGCGGCCAGACTGTTGATTGAACGTGCGCGCAGCGGAGACGTGATCCTGGTCAAGGGATCACGCGGAGTGCGCACTGAAACGATCGTTGAGCGGTTGCGAACGGAGTTCGGCATGAGGGAACCCGGGTAGCTGCAGGTGGAAGATGAAACGGGCGAGGGCGGATGTTCTATTACGTCTTCTACGAATGGCTCTACCGGCAGCACGCGGCGCAGATTCCGGCGCTGAAGGTGCTCAATGTCTTTCAATACGTCACTTTCCGGACGGCCTATGCGGCAATCACCGCCTTGCTGCTCAGTATGGTCTTTGGACCGCGAATGATTCGCAAGCTCCGCGAATTCAAGTATGGGCAGGAGATTCGGGAAGAGGGCCCGGCTTCGCATCAGGCGAAGCGCGGAACTCCGACGATGGGGGGGCTGTTGATTATCGCTTCAGTCGTCATCTCGACGTTGCTCTGGGCGGACTTGCGCAAGGGTTATGTCTGGGTCGCCATGCTCGGCATGGTGGGTTACGCGGCGATCGGGCTGGCTGACGATTACATCAAGATCGCGAGGAAACGGAGTCTTGGTCTGAGCGGCCGACAGAAGATCGCCGCGCAGATCGCGGTCGCACTGCTGGTCGGTCTGACGCTCTTTATTCTGCTCGACTACTCCGCCGTCCTGAGCGTGCCCTTCTTCAAGGATTTCAGACCGACCCTGCCGATCGCGGTCTATTTGATCTTTATCACAGTCGTCCTGGTCGGCACGTCGAACACAGTCAACCTGACCGATGGGCTTGACGGTTTGGCGATCAGTGTCACCGTCGTCGCAGCGTCGGCATTGACGGCCTTCACCTATGTCACGGGACACGTGCGCTTTGCAGACTATCTCGATCTGCTTCATATCCCGAACGTCTGGGAAGTAAGCATCTTCGGGGGCTCGCTTGTTGGCGCCAGTCTCGGGTTTCTTTGGTTCAACGCGCCGCCAGCGGAGGTCTTTATGGGCGACGTCGGCAGTCTCGGCATTGGCGGAGCGCTCGGGATCATGAGCGTCATCATCAAGCAGGAGCTGGTTCTCCCCATTCTTGGAGGAGTGTTCGTCATCGAGGGTCTCTCTGTCATGTCGCAGGTCGGGTATTACAAGTTGACGAAGCGACGCATCTTCAAGATGGCGCCGCTGCACCATCACTTTGAGCTGCTTGGTTGGAAGGAGCCGAAGATCGTCTTTCGCTTCCTCATTGTGTCCATCCTTTTTGCCTTGCTCAGTCTGTCAACGCTCAAACTGCGGTAAGAGAAATCGTGAGGCAGGCCGATCGGGCCGATCGGGGGGGGCAGTGGGCTTTGACAATCTGGTGGACGTCATTGGACTCGACGGAAGCGTTGTATGGAAGTCTCCGGTCGCAGGATTCTGGTTGTTGGTGGCGCGCTCAGCGGAGTCTCGGCCGCGAAGTTTCTCAAAGCACGCGACGCGCGCGTTGTGGTCAATGACAACAAGGCTGAGGCTGAGTGGCCCGAAGCCGCGATCCTCAGGGACGCTGGGATCGAGATCGTTGCCGGGAGTCATCCCACTGAGCTCTTTGAAGAAGCAGATCTGATCGTCGTCAGTCCCGGTGTCCCGCTCGCTCTCGAACCCTTTGCCCGGGCGCGAGCTGCGGGGGTCGAGATCATCGGCGAGATTGAATTGGCCGCGCGCTTTATTCGTGGGCGATTGGTTGGCATCACGGGATCGAATGGAAAGACGACGACGACGGCTCTGACGGGGGAATTGCTCTTGCGAGCCGGGTTTTCGGTGCAGGTCGGCGGAAACATCGGAAGGCCGCTGACAGCTCTCGTCGAGACTTCCCGCGATGACGGACTGACCGTCATCGAGATGAGCAGCTTTCAATTGGAAGCCGTCAGGCAGACGCGTTTCAACGCGGCAGCGATCTTGAACATTACGCCCGATCACCTTGATCGATACCCATCGATCGAAGCGTATGCGGCGGTAAAGGAAAACATTCTTCGCAATCAAACCGCGGAAGATACCGCGGTACTCAATGCAGACGATGGGAGAGTGGTCGCAATGCGAGCTCTGACAAGTGCTAAGGCGGTCTTCTTCAGTCGTCGCCGATTGCTCGATGAGGGAATCTCGCTCTTCGGTGATGAAATCGTCAGCCGTGTCAAGGGCGTCCAGCGCGTGCTGGTTCGGCGCGATGAGATCAGACTTCGGGGTGAACACAACCTCGAGAATGTCATGGCGGCCCTCGCGCTTGGTCTCGCTTGCGATGCGTCCCCAGAGTTGATGCGCGCTGCCGTCCGAGACTTCAAGGGAGTTGAGCATCGCATCGAGTTGGTTGAGGAGATTGGTCGAGTCAAGTTCTACAATGACTCCAAAGCGACCAACGTTGACGCGACCATGATGGCTCTTCAATCATTTCCGGAGATGATCGTCCTGATCCTTGGCGGTAAGGACAAGGGTGGCGACTATCGACCTTTGAGAAGGCTCGTCGGCGAGCGCTGCACGCATGTGATCTTGATTGGGGCGGCTGCGGACAAGATCGAGACGGCGCTGGAAGGGGTCGTTCCCGTCCATCGGTCGGACTCACTCGAGGAGGCCGTCGATCTCGGCTACAGCCTGAGTAACCCGGGCGAAGTCGTGCTCCTCGCGCCGGCTTGTGCAAGCTTCGATATGTTCACCAGCTACGAACACCGTGGGCGAGTCTTCAAGGCAGCGGCCCGAAAACTCGCTACCGAGAGAGAGCGGGAGTCCACATGAGCGGACAAACGGCAAACCCGGGCCTCGAGACCCTGGATCAAATTCGGTGGGATCTGTGGATGGCGGCAACAGCCGTCGGTCTGGTCTTCTTTGGAGTGGTCATGGTCTACAGCGCCTCCGGAGGGGAGAAGGACAGCGAGCAGTACCTGCTGACCCAGGTCAAGTGGGCTGTGCTTGGCTTGGTGGCACTGGCGATCACGATGCGCGTTGATTACCACTTCTACTCGAAACCGATCGTTGTCTACAGCCTCATCCTGGTGTGTGTGGCGCTGCTCATTGCGGTCTTTTTCTTTCCGGCGCGGAATGGGGCTCATCGCTGGCTCAGCCTGGGCCCGATGTCGGGGCAACCTTCCGAACTTGCGAAGCTTGCACTTGTTGTCTTCCTCGCGTGGTTCCTGACGCAGAGGCAGGGGCAGGGAATCCTCGACAGCTTTACTGAGACTGTCATTCCGGCAGCGGTCATCACCGGTGTCCTTGCGGTGCTGATTGTCCGGGAGCCAGATCTCGGGACGACCGGCATGCTCGGCTTGATTTTCGTGATCATGCTCTTTGTCGCGGGTGTGCCATTGCGACATCTCATGAAGTTCGCGCCACTCGTGCTGGTTGGCGGGTACTACTTCATCGGCAGAGTCAGTTGGCGCTGGGGGCGAGTTATCGCCTTCCTCGACCCCGAGAATGATCCACAGGGCAAAAGCTATCACGTCATGCAATCGCTGATCGCAGTTGGCTCAGGAGGTGTGAATGGAGCGGGCCTCGGACAGGGAAAACAGAAGCTGCTTTATCTACCCGAGGCGCAGTCTGACTTTATCTTTGCGGTCATCGCGGAGGAGTTGGGTTTGATCGGAACGGTGACGGTGGTTCTGGTCTTTGCCTTTCTTCTTTGGCGCGGGTTCCGCGCGTGTCACCGCGCGCCAGACCGGTTTGGGTATCTGCTCGCTCTCGGGCTGACCACCCTCATCATCTCGCAGGCTCTCTTCAATATCAGCGTGGTCTTGAGCCTTGTGCCGACAAAAGGGATACCACTCCCGTTTGTCAGCGCGGGAGGTTCATCGCTGGTGGTGACGCTTGCAGCCGTTGGCATCCTGCTCAACATCTCGGAGTGGGGGCGTGCGAGACCGAAGATAACCGTGGACTGATGGCGACAAAGGCGATCATTGCGGGAGGGGGGACGGGTGGCCACATCTATCCTGGGATTGCGATTGCCCGGGAGTTCATGAGGCGCGATCCGGATTCAGAGGTTATTTTTGTCGGGACCGCTAAGGGGCTGGAGGCGCGGATTGTCCCGGCTCAAGGCTTCCGACTCGAATTGATCGATGTCGCAGCGCTCAAGCGGGTCGGCTTCGTCAGACGCGTTCGATCGCTCCTCCTTCTGCCGCGAAGCTTTTTTGCGGTTCGTTCTTTGATCAAGAAGGTCCAACCGGACGTTGTCCTCGGTGTTGGAGGTTATGCGTCCGGCCCGGTTGTCCTGGTTGCGGCTCTCATGGGTATTCCGACGCTGGTTGCTGAACAGAACGCGCTCCCAGGCTTCACCAATCGGGTGCTGGCGAGACTCGTGCGGGCTGCGGCATTGTCGTTCGAAGAGGCGCGGTGCTTCTTTGGAAAGAAAGGCGAGATGACGGGCAATCCGGTTCGAGAGGAGTTCTTTCACATCGCAGATCGACCGGCGGGCGCGGTCATGCACCTTCTCATCACCGGAGGAAGCCAGGGCGCGAGGGCGATCAATGAAGCAATGATGGGCGCGCTGCCCTTGCTTGAGTCAGAGCGTGACCGGCTCTCGATCGTTCACCAGTCGGGAGAGTCCGATGCGGAGCGCCTTCGAACGGCATATGCGGAAAGAGATTTCAATGCCCAGGTCAAGCCTTTTCTGGAACGCATCGTCGATGAATTTGAGAGGGCGGATCTGGTGATCAGTCGCGCAGGCGCCACGACCGTAGCCGAGCTCGCGGCGGCTGGGAAGGCATCCATCCTCGTTCCTTTCCCCTTTGCTGCCGACGATCATCAAAGGAAGAACGCGGAAGCAGTCGAGCGCGCCGGAGCGGGGAGATTGATCCTCCAGGCGGAACTGACGCCCCAGCGACTCGCAGGCGAGATACTGCAGATGATTCGCGAACCGCAACTGATCGACCGTATGAGCGCAACGAGCCGCAAGCTGGCGCATCGAGACGCGGCGAAGCGAGTTGTCGATCTGGCGCTGCGCATCAGCAGAGTTTGACGGTGATGTAGGCCGAAGAATGTTCAAGAAGTACCAGCACATCCATCTTGTCGGAATCGGTGGCATTGGAATGAGCGGCATCGCCGAAGTTTTTTTAAACCAAGGCTATACTATCAGTGGTTCGGATCTCTCAACGACTGAGACTACTAAAAAACTCGAGCGTCTGGGTGCAAAAATCTATACAGGTCATTCTGAAAAAAACATTGAAGCGGTCGATGTCGTGGTGACGTCATCGGCTGTGAAAAAAAATAATCCTGAAGTTTTAGAAGCAAAGAAGCGTAGAATTCCGGTTATTTCTAGAGCAGAAATG